>DATDVH010000053.1:0-19594 GCA_035290045.1 Patescibacteria group bacterium
CAAGCTCCTCTTGCTATAGGAAAAAAAGGTATCAATGTCAATCTGGCCTCTCAACTTACAGGATATGAGATTGATATTATCCAAACCCCAAAAATACCACCTGCTGAAATCCAACCTGAATCTAAAAAAAAAGTTATTGAACCAAAACAATCTACCCAAAACCAAGAAAAATAATTTTTAATTTTAATTTATTATGTCAACAATAACGTATCGTCCACCGGTAATCGTTATTTTAGGACATGTAGATCATGGGAAAACAACTCTTTTAGATTATATTAGAAAAACAAATCATGCCACAAAAGAGATAGGAGGTATCACGCAAAGCATTGGGGCTTATGAAGTAGATGTGCCTATCAAAGGATATGCAACCTCAAAAATAACCTTTATTGACACTCCCGGTCATGAAGCATTTAGTCAATTGCGTGCACGAGGAGCTCATGTAGCAGATATAGCTCTTCTGATCATTGATGCAGTTGACTCCATGATGCCTCAAACTATTGAAGCAATTGCACATATACAATCAGCGAAAATCCCCATGATTGTCGTAATCAATAAAGTAGATCTTCCTGGAGCGCGTATTGAAAAAGTTAAAAACGATTTAGTCCAACATAATGTCATGATTGAAGGATTAGGAGGCGATATTCCAGTAGCTGCCATATCTGCTCAAAAGGGAACTGGGATAGAAGATCTTCTTGAGACAATTTTAATAATTGCAGAAGAAAAAAAATTCACATTTTCAGAAAGTAATCCAGTGCAAGGAACAATCATTGAATCAAGAAAAGACCGTCAAGGCCATGGAGCATCAGTCATTCTCAGTGATGGATGTCTTCGGATCGGAGATATACTATATGCAGGCTCCGAACAAGTTAAAGTCAAATCATTGATCAGTAGTGAGGGAACACATCTCAAAAAAGTCTATCCCTCCACTCCATTTCTCTTATTCGGATTCAATCAAATTCCTAAAGTAGGAATCATGATTACTACCACTATCCCAAAAAAAGAATTAGTAAATCCTGATACAATCATAGAGTCGCCGTATAGAGACAATAATGAATATGTGAAAACCCTGCTCAATCAAAAAAAAGAAAATAAAAAACTACGACTGATACTCAAAACTACTACTCAAGGATCACTTGATGCAATACTGAATACTGTCGGTAAAAATGAAACTATTTCAGTCATACTTGCAACCATCGGAGATATTACTAAATCAGATATTTTTTTGGCAAAATCAACAAACGCGATCATCATAGGATTCTCTGTCCGATTAGAAAAAAACATAGTACAACTTGCCGAGCAGGAAAAAGTAGTGATCAAAACATATGATCTTATCTATAAACTACTTGAAGAACTCACTGAAGTATCAACTCTTTTGAACGAAAAAGAAAAAAAATTAAAACAATTGAAAGGTGAAGCAAAAATATTAGCGCAATTTATCATTGATAAAGAACGAGTATCTGGAGTAAAAATTATAAAAGGCAAACTAAATATCAATGATACTCTTGAAATATATCGCAATAATAATCTTATAGGAAAAACAAAAATTGCCTCGCTTAAAAAACGAGCACACTCTGTTGATGAAGTAAAGAAAAATGATGAGGCAGGTATTATATTTTACCCACAACTTGACTTTCTCATAGGTGATATGATAAAATCTTATAGTATATGAATACTAACACTGACAGCGTTCGTATTGTCGGCCTTATTAACAAAAATAACTCATGTGCTATCTGTCTCAATATGAACCCTAATATTGATACTATAGCGGCTGGACTTTCATTATATCTTGGACTCATCGCTTTAGGGAAAAATGTATCTATTGCCGTCTCCACTCCCATACCTGACGAGATACCTCTTGTCGGCAAGGATAAAATATACCAAACCATCTCAACAAAGGGTGATAGTCTAGTAATCTCATTTCCTTATATTGAAGGAGCTATTGATAAAGTAACCTATACTATTGAGAATGGTTTTTTTAATCTACTTGTACAACCAAAAGAAACGATTCATAAACTCAATCCTTCTCAAGTAAATTATAGCTATACCGGTGGAAAAATTGAGACCATCATCACCCTTGACACGCCTGCGTTACACTATCTTGGAGAATTGTATAGCGCCAACCAGGAAAATTTTGCGGGAAAAGATATTATCAATATTGATCGCCATGCCACCAACACTCAATTCGGCACTCTGAATATTATTGAAAAAAATGCATCATCAACCTCTGAAATCATTCTTCGCATACTTCAAGCTCTTTCAATTGAGATTACTCCAGATATAGCAACCAATTTATATACTGGCATTCGCGTCTCAACGAATAATTTTACTGCGTACTCAGTCAACGCAACCACATTTGAAAATAGCGCGTTCCTCCTCAAATCAGGCGCAGTGAAAAAATTGCCGGCGTCTTCCACTCCTCCATCTTTTCATGAAAAGTCAGCCCTACCTAAAGAATTTATTGAACACAAAGAAAACAGCGAAGAGACAACTCCTCAAGACTGGTTAAAACCCAAGATATTCAAAGGCTCATCAAATCTTGTATAAACATACTCCTTTTTAGTATACTCATATTATGCAATCTCTTATTCTCATCATCGGTTTTCTCATCATCGCTTTTTCCGTTTCTCTTTTTTTTATCAAAAAATGGATGAGTGAAATGCTTCAAAAAACAAAACCCTCTGAAGATCTCATTGAATGGCTCAAAAGCGTCTCAACGCGTATGGAGACTTCAACCGCACAGGTTGATCAAAAGCTGACAGACAACATGAAGAATTTTAACCAAAGACTTGATAAAGCCGCTTTTATCATCGCACAAGTGCAGAAAAACATCGGCGAATTTTCTGAGATAGGGAGGTCTATGAAAGACTTACAAGAGCTTTTGCAATCTCCCAAACTGCGAGGAAATATTGGCGAAACCATTTTAACTGAATTACTGACTCAATATCTCCCAAAAGAAATTTTTGCACTCCAACATACATTCACAAGCGGAGTAACCGTTGATGCTATCATCAAGACAACGCAAGGACTCATCCCTATTGATGCCAAATTCCCCATTGATAATTTTCGCAAGATGATACGTGAGGAAACAGAACAACAAAGAGAGAAATACAAGAAGGAGTTTGTCCGCGATGTCAGAAAACATATTCATGATATTTCGCGAAAATATATCCAACCGTCAGAAAAAACAGTTGATTATGCGCTGATGTATATCCCCTCTGAAGCCATTTTTTATGAGATCATCAACACGCTTGAACTTTTTGAGTATGCGCATCAAGAACGCGTCCTCATTGTCTCACCTATGAGTTTTTATGCATATCTCAAAGTGATTTTAATGTCTCATCAAGGACAACATATTGAGAAGCGCGCGCGGGAAATAGCCACGATCCTTGCGAGTCTTAAGACAGATTATTCAAAAGCTGATGAATCTCTTTCAACACTGAATAGACATATTACAAATGCGTATAATCAAGTCAGTGTCGTCTCAAAATTTTTCATTGGATTTGGTCAAAAATTGACCATGACAGAACTACTTGAAAAGGAAAATGAAACAAAAAAACTACCGTCATAATTTTGTGCTTACATTTATCGTTTCTGTAATGATTGGATTCTTTTTTTTGTACTTTGTATCTCATACAAATGCTGAAGTACGGATAAACGAAATTTATCCTGCTCCTAAAAGCGGAAGTGGAGAAACTGAATGGATAGAACTATATAATGATGAGGACACTGTTATAGATTTATCAAGCTATACTCTTAACGATGAAAAAGAAACTCCAATAAAAATTCTTCAAACGAATATTGCGCCGTATGAGTTTATTATCGTAGAGACATCGTCAGTATTAAACAATAGCGGCGATACTATTTATTTAAAAAATAATTCAATGGATATAGAACAAGTTGCTTATGCGGCGTTTGATGAGAAAAAATCATTTATCAGATGTCCAGACGGAAACGGAACATGGGTTACTTCAACAACACAAACAAAACAAGTATCTAATCAAAACGTGTGTTTACTTTTGATTCCAACTCCAACAATCACTCCAACTATCACTCCTTTAATAGAGACAGTGCAACCAACCGTAACTCCTACTCCAACTACCATACCTATTTCTCACAATAATATTTTCATCTCAGAAGTCATGCCATATCCCGAAGATAATAATTCAGAATGGATAGAGATATATAACAATAATGACTTTTCTGTTTCTTTGGATAATTGGTATATTGACGATGGGGAAAATACTGGATCATCTCCGAAGTTATTTACTATAAACATAGCTTCAAAACAATATATAGTTATTGACGTGTCTCTTTTTAATAATGACGGCGACATCGTGCGACTGCTTGATTTCAATAAAGCTGAAAAAGATAGCTTTTCTTATACTAACGCCGCCAAAGGAAAAACATATGGTCGCACTTCCTTTCCATCAAATAATTTTTGTGAGCAAGATCCGACAAAAGGAACCTTCAATAACGCATGTAGACAGACAATTTCCCTCACCCCAGCACCTTCCCTCACTCCCACCTCCTCTCCAACTCATACGATTGCTCCCACTCAACCGCCTCCATCACCCACCGCATTCTTCACATTTGCTCAAGCACCGATTATTGTTGATTCTCATATAAGTAACAACACTGATATAATTACTACGGATACTCCTGTACTCCCCTCTCAAGGATCGGTACTTTCTGCACAAACTCAACACGATAATACAAACCTAAAATCGTATGCTTTTGGACTATCATCAAGCTCAGCGCTTATTTCATTAGTGAATATCGGCAACATTATACGAAAAATAATACAACGTTTGAAATTTAATCTGTGATATGAAATTGATAAAAAATTTTGTTATCTATTGGATACCACCACTCCTGTGGATGAGCACAATATTTTATTTTTCTTCACAACCTCATTTTAATATTTCTTCAGAAACAACGCTTGATTTTATATTGTTTAAAATACTTCATATGATTGAATATGGATTTTTATATTTTTTACTCTTTCGCGCACTCTATAAAACAGGTTCATATACGCTTCCTGAGATATTCCTTCTCACTTTTATTATCGGAGCTCTCTATGCCATATCAGATGAATATCATCAGTCATTTGTCCCTACTCGTGAAGGAAAAATGAGAGATGTCCTCATAGATATAGGAGGGATAACTATCGTATACTGGTATATGAAAAATAACTTTGCTCGCATTAAAAAATATGTGGTATAACTTTTTTCACCATTTACTTATCCCATCAGAAAAGAATAATTATCGCGCTCGGCTGCTTCATCTTCATTCTCTCACGATATATATAATCTTTTTCTTTGGCATTATTATGATCTATAAAAGCACATCAGCAGGATTTTCCACAGGAAAAGTATTGGGGATAGCCACTCATATTACAACTCAAGAATTGATCCAAGAAGTCAATGGTGAACGGATCAAAAAAGGCTTGTATCCTCTCACGCATAATCCCAAACTTGAAAAGGCGGCGTATGATAAAGCAAAAAATATGTTTCAATATAATTACTGGGCTCATTACGGTCCTGACGGTTCAACTCCATGGGATTTTATCCGAGCGGAAGGATATGAATATGAATATGCGGGAGAGAATCTCGCGAAAGATTTTATGTTCTCACAGAATGTAGTTGACGCATGGATGGCATCTCCCACTCACCGAGAGAATATTCTCCGTGACCGCTATACAGAAGTTGGTTTTGCTGTAGTTGATGGGACATTGCAGGGCTTGCCAACCACACTTGTCGTACAGATATTTGGCACTCCTTTTCTGACAAAAAACGAATCTCATACGAAAGTACTCGCTGAATCATACACACCCACACATACTTATTTTGGGTATACTTTGAAAAAAATATCATTCAACTCTGGTCTTCTTTTCCTTGTACTTTTATTTCTGGTGTTGATCATTGATCTTTACTATGCGTATAGGATGCGGCTTGTCAGAATAACTGGTAAAACTCTGGCTCATGCACTCTTTTTTATTATTATTATGACCGCTCTACTCATCACGGCAAAAGGAACAATATTATGAGCAAAAAAGACAGCTTTATCCGATATATCGCAAACGAAATAAAAATACATATTTTTGAATATTTATTACTGACTACTATCGCAGTATTTTTCGTTTTTTTGCTTTCTCTTTTCAAAGGAGAGAGTCAAAGTCAATTTATAATCATGGTTTTTTTTGCCATAACATATCTTGCATGGGGGATCATCCATCACATCATTCACCACACCTTTCATCTGAAAATTGTGATAGAATATATACTGATTGCGGCATTAGGAATATTTTTGTTACAAATTCTTTTACTGCTATAAACAAAAAACTTTGATGTTGTGCAGGTTGCGCGAGGCATTATGAAAGGAGTTATTCTTGCAGGAGGTCTTGCAACACGTCTGTATCCATTAACGTACGCGACCAACAAACATCTTCTCCCTATCTATAACAAACCAATGGTATTTTATCCTATTCAGACTCTTGTATCAGCGGGAATCACTGAGATACTCATTGTGGTATCAGGTCCTCACGCTGGGCATTTCATCAGCGTCTTGAAAAATGGTACGCATCTTGGTGTGACGCATTTAGAATACGCCTATCAGGAAAATCCAAAAGGAGGTATTGCTGACGCTCTTTCTCTTGCTGAGAAATTTGTGGATACAGAGGATACCGCAGTCATACTGGGAGATAATACGACTGACGCAGTAATCAAAAAAGCAGTAACGACATTCAAAAAAGGTGCGCTTATATTCCTCAAAAAAGTGCCCGATCCTACGCGATTTGGCGTACCGCGATTTGATCCAAAAGATCCATCAAAAATAAAGGAAATCATTGAAAAACCAGAAAAAGCTCCCTCTGATTATGCCGTCACAGGATTGTATATATATGACCACCGTGTTTTTTCATATATCAGAAAATGCTCACCTTCACACCGCAATGAACTTGAAATTACTGATGTGAATAATTACTATATCAAAGACGGATCGCTTCGCTGGGCAGAGCTTGATGGCTATTGGCTTGATGCCGGCACCTTCAAAACGCTCTTTTCAGCCAACATCTACTGGGCGAAAAAGGCTGGAATCACGGTTGAAAATTGATTATTCATCGTATATACTGTATTCCAACACACCTTAACACCTTTGTATTTTTACTGTATCTATAAAAGTATGAAAACTCAAAAAAAAACAAAAATAAAGAAAATATTAGAGTATCTTGCAATGTTTGAGGAAGAAAAAGAAGGCGGATTCTCTGTATGGATTCCAGATTTACCAGGATGCGCCTCTCAAGGAGAAACATTTGAGGAGGCATTAGCAAACATCAAAGAAGCGGCAGAACTGTATCTTGAAGACGATCCTGCAACCATTGATGAAGATGATTACGACTATAAAAAACAATTTGCTGTACCAGTAAAAATATCGTATGCCTAAACTTCCTCAAGTATCCGCAACAGATTTAATACGTGCATTCAGAAAAATCAAATTTGAGATAGTTCATCAAAGGGGAAGTCATATTAAAATGAAAAACCAATCAGGAGAAACTGTAACAATTCCAAATTATAAAATCATCAAAAAAGGAACACTTAAGAAAGGCATATTGAATCCATTACACATGACGGTTGAACAATTCATTCATTTGTTGAAAAATAAATAAAATATCGTGTAAGGCTTACGATTGAAAAGTGATTATAGATCATATATACTGTATCTATAAAAGTATGAAAACTCAAAAGAAATCAAAAATTTTAACCTATACCGCGATTTTTGAAGAAGCAGAAGAAGGTGGTTATTTTGTCTATGTCCCTTCACTCCCCGGATGTCTCAGTGAGGGTGATTCTTATGAAGAAGCACGCGCAAATATCGCTGATGCGATTTCACTCTATTTGGAAGACGTATCCTATGACAATGCACTTGAAGACAGCTCTTCTCATATTTTAGTTGACACAATACAAATATCAAAACCTACTGTAACACTGTGATATATGAGTAAACTTCCAGCTCTCACTCCAAAGAAGTTGCTCAAATTCCTTAAGACTAAAGGCTTTTATCTCGCTCGTCAAAGTGGGAGTCATATGATCTTGCATACATCTCATAATCGTACATTAAGAGTAACCATACCCATACATAACAAAGATATGAAAATAAAAACACTTATTTCGGCGTTAAAACAAGCAGGTTTGGATAAAAGCGTACTCACGGATAAAAATTGAATCGTATTTGACAAATGACAATAAAAGTCTTTATAATAAGATTACATGAATATAAAAAAAACTATACATAAAATCTCAAGCTCAATCACCAAAGCAGTCCTTGTTATAATCGTATTTTTCGCTGTCATTGCGCTTTTTACCTCAATCGCCAATAAGGATAAAATACGCATTGATCCTGAAGAGACTACGAAAAACCAACGCGCCGAGATATATAGAGTCATCAACGACCCACAATATCAGAAAGACGACGCAGGCAAGGCGGCGATCGGTGTATATCGCGCCATGCTGTGTGGCGCTATCGGCGAGGCATGTACGGATAATCCTGCGGATGCGGATGAGAACTTCAATCACAGCCTGTTTGGTTTTGTAAGCAATTTGATCGTGATGCCATACGCCAACCCTCCCGCGTCTGGAGTGCAGTATATCGCGTATTCGCTCGGCAATACTGGACTGCTTCCGAAAGCCTACGCGGCCGAGGGCATTGGGTTTGCGTCTATAAAGCCCATGATTGAAATATGGAAGGCATTCCGCAATGTGGCGTATTTAATTTTGGTTCTTGTTTTGATCGCCATCGGCTTTATGATTATGTTTCGCATGAAATTAAACCCTCAAACCGTGATCAGTCTTGAAAATTCATTACCGAAAATCGTCATATCTTTGATCTTAATCACTTTTTCTTTTGCGATCGCAGGGTTGTTGATTGATTTGATGTATGTCCTCATCGCAGGAAGTATTTCTATCTTAAGCAATGTTAAATCTCTGAATTTAGGGAATGTAAATGACCTACAAAATAAATATATTACCTCTGGAATGAATCAACTATGGCCGCCAATATCGCTTAATGATGCTGGATTCGCTATGGCAAGATTAGTCCCAGATTATATGAGAAGTCTACTTGCAGGGATTATAGCGCCATTAGGATCGTTGCTTCTTTACAGCAAGGTTAAAAAAATTGCTATCGCTAAAAAGGGTATAAGTGCATTTGAAGATTTTACTATTGCTGGATTTTCTCCAGGTAATGCAACAGCGTTGATCACTATGCTTCTTGCGGGGATTTTAGAATGGAAATGGGGTGGCTTTTTTTTAGGATGGATAATCACTGCTTTATTACTCTTTACTTTCTTGTTTTTTATGTTTAGGATTTTTTTTATGTTGCTTATCGCATATCTAAAAAGTATTATTCTTATTATATTCGCCCCTATCTTCTTGCTTTTTGACGCTATCCCTGGAAAAAATGTTTTTTCCTTTTGGATCAAAAGTTTGATGGGTGAATTATTTACATTTCCGATTGTTGTCATTCTCATATTAGTTGGACACGCTCTTTCAAATATCGCTCTATCAAAAGGAGGGATTTTTCAACCGCCATTCTTATATTCTGTTGATCCAAAGTCTTTTGCTACACTATTAGGATTAGGTATAATTCTTATAATCCCTAATATCGTTAAAGCGGTAAAAGAATTATTAGGCATCAAAGGAGTTGCCGGTCTTGGGTTTGGACCTGGCGTATTTTTTGCTGGTGCCGGGGCTGTTGTTGGTGGAGGATTAGGATTATTATCTCAATTTGGCTCATTATCATTAGCGATGCCTGGGTTAAGACGATGGGTTGGCGGTAAAATACCTTTCTTCGGTGAAGGACTAAAACAGACTCAAGCGGAAGCTGCATCACTTGCACGTCAAAAACAAATAGAACAACAGAGTCAAAAGAATTAATAATTTATTTATTTTGAAAATCCCGGTATCTGAAGAATGTCTACTCCTATTATCTGCAAGATAAATACTGAGAAAATAATAAGCAGAAGTCCGACAATACACGCAGTCAAACGCTCCTTTGCTTTCTTAAGCTTTTCAGGATTACCGCCTGACGTCTGCATCACAAACGCAGAGTAAATGATACACAACAACGCCAAAGTTCCAGCCAACCCAATACCCCACTTCATCAGGACATCTTTTACAAATCCCTGTAAAGTAAAATCAATGGGACCAATCGCTGTCCATATAGCATTATTACTTTCGATTTCACATTGATTCCGCTCGTTTGAAGGTTTATTTGGCTCTCCTATTTTACTGCATAACTCTTGTAACTTAAAAGGGTGATCACTACAAAAACATGCATTGGGATTAGGATTTTCCGGATCAGCATACTTTGGATAACTGTCATCAACACATGCAAGTCCGAATTCAGGGAGATCTTTCAGTATTTGAGTATTAGTATCAGTATTATTAGCTCCAATTAGCCCTTTTTTCCTAAGAAGATTAAGTAGCCAATCTATTGTAAAATGTACTTTTATTTCTGAATTATTGGGATATACTTGTACATTTTGTAAAAATGCTTTTGTACAACATTTCTGACCTACTTTCCCACATCCAACATCCTTTTCTTTAATAAAATCTTCTACTGAACTGCTTAAAGCCTCAATTCCTTTTTCGTCTGCTTTCTGTTGTTCACTCTGAGAATTATTTGATTGCCCAGGAACAGATATGCTTACCGCACCGCCTGTTCCTGGAATAGTAGCCGACTGACTAAACACAATAACCGAACTATTGATAAAGAAAAAAAAAGCTATGATTAAACTGAAGAAAAACATCTTCATAATTTTATAATACCATAAATAAACCTGCCAAACATAAGTAGGTTATTTATTTCCCCCCATCATTTCTTTAAGTGAATTTTGAATCCATTTTATTATAGAAAACAGCCCTAATAACACAGTTGTATTTGGTATAAAATCTGTCACCCATATTTTGGCAGTATCAACCCGCTCTGCCCGAGAAAGCATCTGAAACGACCATGGACCCTCAAACCCGATCGCATGGCTATACGCCAAGCGCCTGAAATAGGCATTAATCTCGTCAGCATCCATTGTCATGGCTCCTCTATTTCCTTCCGCATGTAGCCTTGATAATGACACTGTTTTTGCATTCAATAATTCGTATGCTTTTCCAATGAAAAATGGAATGCGTGCAACGGAATTTTCTCTGAAATATCGGCCTACTATAGTAGCAATATAGTAATTTGCTCGTTTTGCGTCAAGCCCGATACCTTCAAGAGTATGAATTTCATGATGTAGTTTTTCTATTTCATCAAGTTTATGGCTCTTTGCCGCATCCATTAACATATGATCTAAGTTTGCAAGTTTTTTAGTAATTTCGTTCCATCCATGCAAATCTCCCCATAATCTCCTTATAGTATTTTCACCTGCTTTTTCTCCCATCTCTTGGAGAACATATCGCCAGTCAATATCAGCGGTATTTGGATGCATGTTATGACCCATATCATTATACCATGTCCGAGCCATACGGTAAAAAAATCCGTCCTTTGCATTACCCAACTTTACATCACCCAAGTCTTTAGCATCATTTCCAAACTCGCTTTTTTCGTTGCCAATATATGCTTGAAAATAAGGAATAAGACCTTGACTATTTTGATTTTCTGAAAAAAGTAAATCAGATAGTCCCTGTTTATTTATATCATTTATATCTGCTTTTTCCATACGAACCCCGTTTCTTAATTTGACTTTTTCAGAAGCATCTGCAAACTCACCATATATCCACTCAATGATTTTTCCCTTATCTTTAGATTGAATCTCTCCATCTATCTCCACAACTCCTAAAGCTTGAGCACCCAGAGCAAATACACTTTTATAAAATTTATTTATTTTCTGAAGGCATCCTATGTTTTTTTCACCAAAACTACTAATAAGTCTTTTTTGATGTAGTTGGAGTTTGTTTTTCTCATCTGCATGAAGATTTTTAAAAATATCAGAGCTACTATCAAAATTGATATAATCAATAATATCGCAATCTTCTCCATCAACTTTGAGAGTAATTCCGCCAAATTCTTTTGGCAGGATTTCTGGCGCCATTTGATTTATGTTATTTAAAAAATCAATAGGCGATCTTTGAAGCAGGGCATAAAAATTACTTCCTCGCAAAACTAACGTACGCGCTTCCAAAAGTTCAGAATATGTATAATCTTTGCCATCGGCTGTACAGACAATTTCTCTATATTTTTTGCCTTTTTGATACTCATCTTCAATATGTTCCTTCTGTGCTTTACTAATTTTTTTCCATTCGTCTTCGTTCCATTTCTTAAGTAGTGTAGAATACGTATATTCTTCACCATCTAATTCACATATTATTACTGTATTTTCCGTCCCCATTTGATATTCATCAATAAAGGTTTTCTTTTGAATTTTACTCATTTTTTTCCATTCAATTTCAGTCATTCCCAAATGAATTCTTAACTTATCTTCAGCGAATTTTTTTGGTTTTTTCGTATCTGATTTTCGCGAGTGATTTTTTAACTCTTCTTTAACAAATTCTTTCGCTCTTTCAGCATCAAAAAAGAAACGGGCGCCAGCCCCAACTCTTTCAGATAAAATCTCATAAGTTTTTGTCCAGTTATCAGACATTTTATATCCTTTCACTTTGTTAAAATGATCCTTCAAAGTCGTATCAAACCGTAAAATTTTATCGTATGTTGAACTAAAACCAGCTCCACGATAACTCCAACGAGACGCGAGACCACCCATACCAAAAATATTGAGTAGTTTTTTGAATTCTGAAGATTGTAACAACCAATCTTTTTCCATATCATTAAGAGACTCATATTTTTCTTGCTGAAAATTAATATCTGCCTTTTCTTTTTCTTTTTCAGGATTCCAGTACTTCCATTTACTGGGAGTGAATATTCTTCGCCAAAAAGAGATCTGAGGAGCCGTGTCAATTTTAATCTCATACAGTTCTGGAGCGTGCATGGTTTTGTGCAATGAACCTCTTCCCATTCTCCAATACCAACTCGGGTTAAAAAATTTCAACATGTCATAAAAAAGGCTTCCATGAAATTCCTTATGAGGTGTTCCTGTTGCCAAGATCTCAAAAACCCTCATGCTCGTCAGACACGATGTCATATTCGCGTATTTGAGGGCCCTATCAATCTCCCATTTATCCTCATCATTAAAATCTGATAAACTTTCAGAATCATGATCTTGCACACCTGCAGTGTCAACCTTTGCTGTACTTGTAGGTTTTTTACTCTGTTCTTGCAAAGCCTTTATTCGCTTTATTAATCCTTTTTTTAATTTTTCTCTATCAGCACTCTCAAGAAAAAATTTTTGAGTATTTTGACCGCTGGCAAAAAGACCGGGTCTCACTTGGTTTTGATTAATACCCATATCAAACTGCAAAAATCTCTCAAGTTCATTTATGGCTACAGAGATTATTTTACCTCCTGTCTCGCTTGTCAAAGGAGCGGTAAGGGAAGATAGATTGTACCGCGCCACTTGCTGTATCAATTCCTTTGGTCCGGTGATCACTTTCATCCAAATATCAATGTTATGACTCAGTTCGCGAAGCTCTCTCTCGCGAGATACTTCCTGCAAGATTCCCTTCTGAATGAATTCCGAAACACTTTCATCCACACCTTTAACTTTTCTTACATCTTCATCTAGATTAATGATGATCCGTTTTAAATATCTATATGCTACACCTTCATGATATTCGTTATAGCTTTCTTGAAACATTTTCTCAGGATCTGCATCAACTGGAGCAAACAATTGGTTAATTAACTTAAGTGCGGTTCTTTTTAATTTAATTTTTGCTCTATCTGGAAGATTGCCATCTTCATCTAATAAGGAGATAATCCCATCTTTTGAAAATAAGTCTAATTCATCATCCCTAATAGTCATGTATCGTCTTAATTCTGTAACTATTTGACTTCTTACGGATTCTTGTGAAAGACCAGATTGAACACATAATTTCAATGCTTCATTTACATCAATATTATTTTTTTCTTCATTCGTTAATTTTCTTTCAATATCATTTTTAACTATTAGTAATTCATCATCGGTTCTAATTGAGTTATATATCCTGTCATAAAACTTTTCTTCATCGCTAAAATTTGTAAATTTACCTCGCATCGCTTGAAAGAATTTTTGTAAGTTATTTTTCTGCTCTTCTGTGATACCTTCTTTTTTTGAAGCAAATTGTTTTGCGACTTCTCCTCCAACTGCTAATCCAATTTCTCGCACGCTTTCTTCACTCAATCGTATTTCTATATTAGATGTTTGTTCTTGCGGATTTTCTGGATTATTCATTTTCGCCATAGTTTTTTTTCAATGTATAATTGCTTCTCTTTAAGAAAACTGTAGCATATAAATTTTGTAGATACAAGAGGGAAGGACAAAAAAGGAGTAGTTGTGAGATATGTAGCTTAAGACGCGCGGTGCCGGATACACGGTCCGTCGTTCTTATCATAAACGTATGATACTATATGAAATATCAAAAAGCAAGCGTTTATTAGTATTTTTTGTATTTATCATAACTTTATATCAAAGTCAAACCACTATTTAGATTTTTATATCTTCCGATATCGTGTACTGGAGCCTGATCCAATACGTTCCACTGTATGAAGTTTAAGCAATTTATTAAGTATCTGATTCACCGTTGAACGGGCAATGCTTGTTTGCATCGCAATTTCGCCCGGAGCCGCTTCATGAACTTTTTGCAAGTATTTCCATACCATCAGTTGTTTGTATGATAAAATCTGTTCTATAGACTGTTTTGAAATCAGATCAATCGCCATCTGAGACTGTTTTAAAATCACTTGTAAAAAAAATATGAGCCATGGAGTAATGTCTTCAAGATCTGTCTTGAATGTTTTTTGGCTGTTGCGCAAAGCCAAATAATACTCTACCTTATTCTCTTCTATCAGCTTTTCGTGAGAGATGTAAGCTATATAGACATACCCTGACTGAAGCATGAGTAAATTGGTGAGAATCCGCGATAACCTCCCGTTGCCATCTTCAAATGGATGAATCTTCAAAAATTGAACGACAAAATTGCTCATAATTAGCAAAGGATGATATTTTTTTTCTCGCAGCGTTTCTTGTATCCACTGAATCAACTCATGCATTTCAATGGACGTCAAATACACAGGCGTTGTGTCAAATACTGTGCCTATAATATTGCCTTCTGCATCAATCATCCGCACTTGATTCTCTTTTGTCTTATATTCTCCTTTATGATATGCCTCGTCTACATATTTTAAAAGCTCCTTATGCAGATGTTTTATGGTCCCATCGGTGAATTTCAACGTTTTCCATGAATCAAAAATCTTTGCAAGCAGTTCATAATAACCTCTGACTTCCTGAATATCCCGATCTCTAAATTTTTTGACAGAAAGACCTTGTATGAGTCTTTCAACGTCGTGATCTTCAAGTTTTGCGCCTTCAATGCGAGTGGAGGCACCTGTTGAAGTAATCAACACTGATTGCTTCAATCTTCCCAGTGTTTGGGGATGAAGATTGACAGAAGCCGCCCAGCGACCTTTGAGTTCATCAATAGTCGTCAAAAGTGATATGACGCTACCTGAAACGATTTTTAATCTATTGTCAAGATAAGCTGATAGTAACATATAATGGTTTACAATTTGACTATGAATGATTATATAAGATTATGTAAGTGAAGTAAAGAAACATTCGCTCAAAGAAGAAAATCAACCAAATTTTCTATGGCAATCTGATGCACACCTCTATGCCATACTTGTTCGTAAAACTACGCACGGCGACTGGTTTTGCCGCAAACCACTTAATTTCATAGGTAGAAAATCTGTTAATCTATCTCTATCTCCACGATATTCTGAAAGTATACCCATCGTAGTTCAGTTTGCAAAGCAAAATGAACGTACGAAGGGTTATGCCGCTTACAGATGAAGCATGTTGTTGCAATTTCATCTGAAAGCGGTATATGAAGTCTTTTAATGTATGAGTTTCATACCATATTTGATTTTTTAAGATTTCAATTAAGAAGTAGTTTCAGTCTTTTTCACCGCAACTATAAGAATCCGATCGGCGTCTTCACCTTCAGAGTATGAAGTGATGTCTGGATGAACACGAGCGATATATTCATGTATGATCTTACGTTCATACGCGGAAAAAGAACGAAGAGGAACTGGGCTCTTTTCTTCTCTCGCGCGCGCCGCTACATTCTCAGCAATTCCTTCCAATCGCTCCACTTGCTTCTCGCGATAATCATTGACATTCACCACAAGCTCTACTTTCTCATTGCACTGATTATAGAGTATGGCTTCCAACACTCTTTGTATTGCGTTCAACGTCTCGCCATATTTACCAATCACGAGTGGCGCATCATTTTCGGTTTTGATACCGACGGTGTACACGTTATCATTCTTAATGACTTCAACCGAAGTATGGAACTTCAACTGCGCTAAAAGTTCTTCTGATTCTTTTTGAATAATATCTTTTTTATCCATAGATTATATGTCTACTTTTTTCGTCGCTTGAAGTATACTAAATAATGAAAAAATATTCCAATACAATGATAAACCAACAGGCAACGTATATGAGAACCATCCGATCATCAATGGAAAGATGTATTTCATCTGCGTATTCATCATCCCCTGCATATCAGACTTATTCTTTTTAGTGTCTTCAGTGCTTTCTTTTTTCTGTACAACGACTGCTTTTCCAGAGACAGTTGATGATGTCGTTGAGACTTTCACTTGCATATATTGCAAAAAAGCAGTTAGTGCAGGAATGATAAGATAATACCATCCATACTTTTGAAAATGCGACGGAGCAATGCCAAGATTGATCCCAAAAAACATCGGATCAATTGCAGAAATTTTCAAAAATTGAAAATAGACGATCTTATTCACCTGTCCTACTAATTTAGTCGTCCCTCCATTGATGAAAAAAATAGACAATACCTGATATAAGGCTATAAATATAGGCATTTGAATCAATGCGAACACACATCCTGATGCGGGATTTACCCCCATCTCTTTATACAACTTCATCTGCTCCTCTTGCAGTTTTCGTTTATCAGCTTTATATTTTTTGGATAAATGATCAAGTTGAGGCTTGATCTCTGCCATTTTGCGCGCCATCATGGTCTGCTTATGAAAAAAGGGGTGAAGGGCAAATCTGATGAGTGCAGTCAACGCAATGATAGAAAATCCAAATGCAAAAGGAATACGCAACAACAAAAATCCATTATATAAAAAAAGAAGAATATTGATAAAAGGAAAAATCAAAATCGTGTTGAAGAAGTTGGGAGTAAGCATATGTTTATACTGTCAGACGTCTCCTCCCCTTCATCCGTCGTCGTGCTAATGTAAGGCGACCTTTTTTGGAATGCATCCGTGTCATAAACCCATGTTTTCTCATGCGCTTTCTTTTTTTTGGTTGATACGTGCGTTTAACCATAAGGGAAAAAAATCAAATATAAAAAATAAAATATAAAAAAATTAAAAACTCTGATCTAATAGTGATGTTTCTTCTCCTTCCAGCACTTTCCATACTGCCTCTGTCACAAACGGCATAAAAGGATGAAGATATTTCAAAATATCAGTATACACATCATACAAACAGGTAACAACCTCTATATTACCAGATTGAACATCATCTTTCAATACTTCAATATAATGATCAGCAAAACGGTGCCATGAAAATTCATACAACAATCCAAAGGCATAAGAGAATTGATACTTCCCCATCGCCGCATGATACTGTTTTTTCACACTTTTAAATTCTTTTTCTAAAACAGATAGAAGGTGTTTTTTTTGAGCTTTTAATTTTGAATGGTAATTTTTACTTTTTAATTTTTCATTTGTATTTTTTATATTTAATATTTTATTTTTTATATTAAGAGAAATAAACCTCCCTATATTCCATATTTTATTCGCATAATTTCTCATACCTCGTATTTTGTCTTCTGAAAAAATCACGGTACTTCCTTGTCCTGTGCCAAACACTAAACTTGCACGCATGGCATCAGCGCCATACTTGTCAATCATATCAAGAGGATTAACCACGTTACCACGGCTTTTACTCATTTTCATTCCCTTTGAATCAGCGACCATAGACCACAGATAGACATTCTTAAAAGGAACTTCGTCGCAGACGTAGAGAGAAAACATGATCATACGAGAAATCCATAATCGTAAGATATCTGATAAAGTACCCATCATATCAGTCGGATACCTCCTGTCATATTCCTCTTTTTGAAGAGTAACCAATGTCCACTGACCAGATGAAAACCATGTGTCAAATGTATCGGTTTCCTGAAGATATACTTCCTCGTCATTCCCTGAAGGTTCTTCAAAAGAAATGATATACGGAGCGTCAATTCTTGCAGATATTTTTTGCAATCCCTGTCGTATCTTTTTTACGGTGATTCCTTTTTTTAGAAAAGAACAAACATCTCCCTGATGTAATACTCCAGCAGTATCTATCCATGAAACAAAAATATCATGAGTATCTGTACCTACTCTATACCATACAGGAATTCTTATACCCCACACAATCTGTCTACTGATGGGCCAATCATGCATGATATTCAACCAATCAAGTATTTGTCTTTTATAGTGTGCAGGATAAAATCTTACTTTATTTTTTTTCACCGCCTCAATCACTGGTTTTTTGAGTTTTTCAACCTTGATAAACCAATTTGGCAGTATTAAAGGTTCCAAAACTCGTCCACATTTATAACAACAACCAACCGTGTGAGTATAGTCTGTATCAACGCGGTCAATACGATGATGAGTGATTAAATCTTTGACGACTTCTTCACGCGCGCGCCGTACTTTCATCCCCGCATATTTTCCTCCATTTGATCGCATCCTTCCATTCCAATCAATGGCTTCAACGATCGGAAGCTTTTGTGCGCGAGCGATGTCAAAATCATGTGGATCATGACCAGGAGTGAGTTTGACAATCCCCGTGCCAAACAAAGGATCAACAAAGTCATCTCCAATAATATCCATTTCTGAGTGGGTTAATGGATTAAATACCTTTTTTCCTATGTATTTTTTGTTTTTTGTGTCTTTTGGATTTACTGCAAGGTGCGTATCCACAAAAATCGGCTCTGGTCGCACCGTGGCAACAACAATATATGATTTTTCATCCTCAACAAGCGAATACCGTATATAATAGAGTGGATCTTTTCGTTCACTGTGTACAATCTCAAGATCAGCAAGAGTAGTACCACAGTGGACACAATAATTCACCATATAGGTATCACGATATATCAGTCCTTCCTCATGCATTTTCTTGAATGTTTCAAATATACGGTGTACGACGTGTTCGTCTAATGTAAATACGCTACGACTCCAATCAGCCAAAAATCCTAATTTTTTAAATTGTTTTGAGATAAGACCTGAATTATCATGCACAAATTGAAAAATATTTTTATAGAGCGTATCACGATCATAATCCATTCGTGATTTTTTTTGTTTCGCAAGATATTTTTCATAGACAAACTGCGTCTCAAATCCTGCATGATCAACGCCGGGAATCCATACTGAAGAAAACCACTTCAATCTTTTGTAACGTATCATAATATCATCTATCGTA
>DATDVH010000054.1:0-15704 GCA_035290045.1 Patescibacteria group bacterium
ACAATGTATGGCGTTTAACACCAAATACAATCAACGCAGATTTCATCAGGCGTTAGGGTATAAAACACCTGCTGAATATGTTATATTACAAGTTGAAAAACAAACTCATCAACTGTATCGTATGTATAGGTCCTGAACACAATGTTGACAAATAATACATAAAATGGTATATTTTTGTTATAAATTATGATAACTCAACACAATATCAGCTCTATTTCTGATCTTCGTTTCAAGACAAAAGAAGTATTGAAAAAAACGCAGAAAAGCCCAGTGTATATATTTTCACGAAACACACCGCAAGCCGTTCTCCTCTCATACGAGCACTATCTTAAACTTGTGGATGATCTTGAGGATTATCATGACTCGCTCAAAGCCAAAGAGTGGGAAAAAAAATAAAAGTAAAGTAAATTTGATTTTACCTATTACATTATGAAATCTGGCACCGTGCTCCTTATCGGACGACCGAATGTCGGCAAATCAACCTTAGTCAATGCGATTATAGGGCAGAAAGTCGCCATCACCTCTCCCAAACCTCAGACAACCAGATTTTCAATTCATGCGCTCTACCAAGAAGAACGAGGGCAAATCATATTCATTGACACTCCCGGCATTTTTAATAAAGCAAAAGACGCGCTTGCCCGTACCATCAACGCACGATCCAAAAACTCGCTTCAAGAAGATATTGATCTTGTTCTATATATGATTGATCCGACACGACGCCGTGATTTTGAAGAATCAAAAGTGCTTGGACTGGTGCGGAAAATCAAGGCACCAATTATCCTTGTAATCAATAAGGCAGATATAGAAAATCCAACATATCTTCCGCAATATAAATTTTTAGAAGAAGAATATCCAGAGGTGGTAACCATAAGCGCTCTTCGTATGAAACATTTGAAAGGACTGCTCAATCGTATTTTTCACTACCTTCCTGAAAAAGAAATACTACCAGAAACGACTCCTCGAGCTCATCCTGCACTGAATATGGATAGTCACATTTTTCTTGCCGAGATCATCAGAGAAAAAGTGTTTTTGAAGACACGAAAAGAGCTTCCCTACACAACCACAGTTGTAGTTGATGAGATTACCGAACGAGATACTACACTCACCTATATTAGGGCTCGTATTCTCACCACTCATGATACGTATAAAAAAATGCTTATTGGAGCGGGGGGAAGAAAAATAAAAGAGATTGGAGGTATGGCACGAAAGGAATTAGAGACTGCAACAGATAAAAAAATTTATCTTGATCTTACCGTAGAGACAGATAAACATTGGATAAATACCATGAGATAAATTTTTTCCCCAAAAATCAAATAACAATGTATGTGCCCTGTCGCGCAATAAGTTTTTCTTTTATCAGCTGAGTTACACTATCATATACTCGTTTTCTCTCAAAAGAAAGACGCGCATAAAGATCATCCTCAAATACCGGCGATGCATGAGTTAATATTTTAAGAATCAGCCCCCGTATCTGACGATTTGAATTGACAAAAGGTGATTGCTTCGCATGGTGCGCGCTTTTTCTGGAAGGATTAGAACAATTCTTTTTAAGGAACGCTCCATAATCCATGAGACCATAATACCATTGACGTGGATGTGCCTTATCCAACGTTTTTTCCACAAGAGACAGTATCTCTCTATCTTTCACATTGTTTTTTTGTGAAAAAAAGAAATGAAGAAAAACACTCCGAATATTAGTTTCAACAAATACAGAAGGTTTATTGAATGCAAAGGCACAAATTGCAGACGCAGTCGCATGACCAATACCGGGCAAACGGGTTAATACGGTTACATCAGAAGGACATATGCCGTCATGAATTTTGAGAATAAGTTGCGCTGTTTTTTGAAGAAAGAGAGCGCGACGATTGTATCCCAACCCCTGCCATTGTCTCATCACATCCTGAAATGAAGCATTGGCAAGGGATGCGGCATGAGGAAAACGCACGATAAATAATTGGTATTTTTTAAGCACTCTCTCTGTTTGTGTTTGTTGTAACATGAATTCGGAGACAAGAATATGATAAGGATTATGAGTATTTCGCCAGGGAAAATCGCGCCCATATTTTTTGAAAAAACCAGTGATAATGGTTTGAAATGCACGAAAAGTTTTATCTGAATACCTATGACGACTTATTATCTTTTTCATACACTGCATGAACGCGAGAAAGACATTCTTCCTTTCCCAAAATCTGCATTGATTCATTCAAAGGAGGTGAAATCTTTTTTCCAGTGATAGCAACTCTTAAAATAATAAAAAACTCGCTGTTTTTGATGGCTAATTCTTGTGCTAATACTAACATCTTCTCACCGATTAAATCAGCGTGCCAATTTTTTATTTCAGATAATGTGTGATGAATTTTTTCAAGTAATTTTTTTTGAGAAGAAAAATCAATCTCATATTTTTTTGGCTTTTCAAAAAAGAAATCACATAATGGCAAATAATCAGAAAGTTTTCTTATTCTTTCTTGCACAAGTGGAATTGTTTTTTCTACAATATCTTCAGGATAATTCGCACCGATGAACTCTTGAATTTTTAATTTTAAACTTTTAATTTTTAATTTTCTAATATATACTCCATTCATCCATTCTAATTTTATGGGATCAAAAATAGGTCCGACTGCTTTCATATCGGAAAGTTCAAATACGCGGACAAACTCATCAAGAGAAAACATCTCTTTTCCCTCAGGATGCGACCATCCCATAAGAGATAAGTAATTAAGAAGAGCTTCTGGAAAATATCCTTGCTTGAGATACCACGATGCCCACACGGCATTTTTTCGTTTTGATAATTTTGATTTATCTGGATTTCTCAAAATAGGCAGGTGAGCAAAAACTGGTCGTTCCCACCCAAACATATCATACAATACTACATGCTTTGGGGTTGATGATATCCACTCTTCGGCACGTATCACATGAGATATTTTCATCAGATGATCATCTACTACTACCGCAAGATGATAGGTCGGATACCCATCAGATTTAAGAAGTACTTGATCGTCTAGATCATTACTATTAAATGTTATCTCGCCTCGTATGACGTCATGAAAAACAATTTTTGTGTCATGAGGTATTTTCAACCGAATGACATACTTTTGTGTATTTTTTATTTTTGATATTTTATTTTTAATCTTCAGACAGTGTCTATCATATTTTGGCACTTTTTTCTCAGCTTGTTGTTGTTTGCGTACCGCATCTAAATGTTCTTTTGTGCACGTGCAATAATATGCCATTCCTTTTTGGACTAATTCTTCCGCATATTGTTTGTATAACGAAAGACGTTCTGATTGTCTATACGGTGCATATTCACCATTCTTTATGGGCGACTCGTCAGGAGATAATCCAAATTGTTCAAGCGAATGTATTATTTTCTGCTCTGCTCCCTCAATCACTCGCTCTTGATCCGTATCCTCTATACGAAGGATAAATTGCCCTCCGTGTTTTCGCGCATATGCCCAGTTGATAAGCGCGGTATACAGGTTTCCTATATGAATATCCTGTCCAGTTGGTGATGGAGCAATACGTGTACGTATCATTGTATTGTATTATAGCAAAAAATTGGTATGATAAAAATATGAGTGTTTTTTCACGGAAACGAGAGTTTTTATTCGTTATTTTTCTTTTCACTACTGTTATCATCTCTCTTGTTATTATTACGGCAAATAATAATCAGAAAACCTACCGCTCAAAAGCCCAAGAAACCATCTCTCCCACGCCTGTTGCATCTCCTTCTGCTCAAATAGCATTACTTGAGACCGAGGTTGTATCAAATAATGGAGAGACAAATAGATTACTTGATCAATATGAACAGACAACAGATGAAGGAGAAAAACAAACTATCATCTCAAATATTGAGAATAATCTTATCCAAAGAAAAAAGAACCAAATATCTCTTCTTGAACTCTCTCCGATCTCTGTATATCAGAAAGCGTTTGATCAAGGTATCATTAATAAACTACAAACAGTAGGAAATATTAAAAAGAATAAATTAGTTGAAGAAAGAATAGACAGGCTTCAAGGAATCGTGAATACGACAATCTATGATGATTTTGAGAATAATAGATCATATACGGATGCATCTTTTATTCCTGACGATAATCAAGAGGAAGAGATTAACTTCTATCCTGCTGATGGTCAAACATTCCTTTCTGGAACAAAAGCAGTTCTTCATAATGCAATCAAAATAGATAAAGATCAAGAAGTTCTTGGTATTGCTTCTTCAGTATATGCCCAAGACCAAGAACAACAACAACAATACATAGCCACCGTAGCTCCAACTCATCTTATTGCGGTTGATATAACACTGATTAAAACTCCACCTCTTGATACGTTGGGAGAACAAAAAATACTTGTTCTTCTTGCGTGTTTGGATGATCTTGATTGTGCTCAACTACCAGCCCCCCAAGAAATAGAACAGAGAATCAATAATGAGATCAATGAATTTTTCAAGAGAGATTCATATAATAATATGTCTCTAGTCGCACATACGACGAGTAAGTGGCTAAAGGTTAAAAAAGAAATCCTTATTAATGAGCAAAGTAAACCATGGGATGAGACAATCGGCTCGTGGAAATTGGAAAAAAAAATCTTATCCGAATTCGCTCGTGATATTGAGTTCAAAGAGTATGAACGATTGGCTATTATTTTAGTTAAAGACGATCAAGGAAATGGAGGAGAATCTGCTCTCGGAAAAAGGTATAAAATCAAGATCGCAGATCAGACCATAAATTCCTCTATACTTACCGTATTTGCTCCTTTGAAAAGCAGTTATTTTTTTGACTCTCTCTATAATACAGTAGATGGAAACATGTCTAAATTTGACAAAGTTTTTTCACATGAATTCATTCATAGTCTTGGAGGTCATCATGCGGGACTAACAAAAACACTGGGCAACACTTTTATCTCAATAGATGGACTCAAAGACACTGCTCTAGAAGAATACGGAAATAGTTTTGAAATCATGGGCACACATACCTTTGGGTTCTATTCTAACGCGTATATTAAGAAAGAATTTGCATGGATTGGTCAGAATAAAGAAGCAAACATACTTAAAATAGATAGAGACAAGCCAGAAGGCGAATATACCTTAAAAAAAATGGGGTCTCAAGGTCAAATAGCCGCGTGGCTACCGTATAGCAGTCTGTATAAAGAAACGAACAAGGATTTTTTTCACGTAGATCAATTTTTAGAGTATAGAAAAAATCCAATAGAAAACGGATTAGTTATCAATCTATTAGAAAAACCAAAGTCTTATAGTAATGCGTTAATGAAGACCATTCTTTTTCCTGCGACTGGCCTGAATGGTTTTTTAAGTTCCTCATATAAAGAAAATGATATATTTTTTGATCAAGCGCACGGAATAAAAATTAAAGTAAAAGATATTAAAGAGGACGAAGATGAATTAACATTTATTATCAATCGTTGTCAAAAAGAAAAACCACCAGACGCTTCTTTATTTTACCTTATCCCTAACCGAGCAGGAAATGGAAAAATTGTCTCAATCAACGTTTTTGAAAGTGATTTAATAACTTTTAAATCCCCTTCTACTATACAGTATTTTTCTATTGAAAATGTAGTAGATTGCGAGATTAGTTTGTATTTCATACCATCAAGCATGTTACGTATGCAACAAGAAAATACCTATATAACATTATTAGTCTTTAAGGAAAAAGGGGAAAGTATACCTATCTATCCTTATAAGACGAAAGAGTCATCATTTTCTGTCTTCAGCAGACTTAATGATCCCAAATTGCCAAATACAACTATTACTTTTTCTGTGAATAAAGACGATCATCCTTCTGCTAAAAAAACTCTTACATACGAGCTTAATCTCGTTCCATCTCCCGACGAATACAAAAACGATCTTGAACCATATATGATTGATATAAAAGATAAAGATATCAATAACAAAGACTTCAATCATTTGGAAGCAAAGAAACAACAAATACTTCTATTCACTTCCAATATAGCCAACAACTCCCGTAATCCAGATGGGAATAAAAGTAGCGACTTTTTTGTGAAATGGGAGATACAAGATGAAAAAGGAAATAATGTCATACCTCCCTTTCGTCAACGTCATGACGGAATCACTCCAAAATCTATAGACAACGCTCATCCTGCAACTCTCACATGGACTATCCCTCAAGATTTACCAGTAGGAGACTACAAAGTCATTCTTGAAGTTGACTCAAATAATAGACTGCAGGAGTTTAATGAAAATAATAATATAATTTGGAGATATTTTAATGTAGTTGATTGACCTATAATTCTATGACTTTAACTGAACTTTCACATACCGTCAGACGATCAATCGTACCGAGTGTCTTTGGGTTTATACTCCTTATCGCTCTTTATTTTGTCATCAGCAATTATCTCAACTATCTTGCATCTCAACGCCCAAAAACCATCGTTATTGAACCGATTTTTGGCAAAATAAACAAACTCGCTCTTAAGAATACGTTTCAATATTCTACAAAATCTCACTTTGTACTTGACACCATTGAAGGACGACCAAAAACCGCCACTGATACTGCAAAAGTATATTTTCTCCCTCCTAAAATCACCAAATTTGGCTATTTACAAACCGTATTTCTTATGGCAAAGAAATTAGGATTTCATGTTGATGAGATTAAGCACACCATCAAAAATAATACAGTACTGTTTGAAGACGAAGAAAAAAGCGTCCAAATTAATATCGCCAATTATAATTTCACCTATGCTTATAAATATGATGACAACCTTCAGGTATTTGACGATGTTACTTTTCCCGAAGATACCACTATAAAGGAAAAAATAAAAGGATTCTTAAGCGATGTAGGAAGATACCCTGAAGAACTCGCACAAGGAAAAGAAGACCTGTCATTTTTAATATATGATAGAGACACGAAGCAATTTACTCCCACTACTCGTAAAAATGAAGCAAACGCTGTAGAGTTTGATTTATATCGTCCTGACATCAATTCATTTCCCGCAGTCTCGCCCTCCTATTTTGGAAGTCATAATTATGCACTGGCAGTATTTCAAAGTGATACTTATACCGTATTAAAAGCACAAATCAGCTTTTTTGAAAAGGAAAACGAAAAAATAGGTATCTATCCGTTAAAAACAGGAAGTGAGGCGTGGGATGAGTTGAAAAATAAACAAGGATTTATCGTATCCGAAGGAGAGAGTAAAGACACGATCACTATTAAAAAAATGTTTCTTGCGTATGTTGATCCAGATATATATCAATCTTATGTGCAACCCGTCTATGTATTCTTAAGCGCTGATGGTTTTGCTGGATATATCTCCGCAATCAAAGATGAGTATCTTGAGTAGGATCAACCTGATTTAATCGGGGTCAATATATTCTATGTTGCTATCAATCCATGACACCATATGTTTAGTATCTTCAAAACGATCTTGGCTTTTGAGAATAATAATTAAAAAAGTGTGCTTGTTTTTTTTGTAAAAAGTTACTAAGTTTTCACCTGCATCCTGTGTATAGCCAGTTTTTAAACCTCCAATTCCTGGAATTTCACCCAACAATTTGTTTACATTATCAAGTTTATGAAAATACTTAAAGTCAACATCAGATACGGTAATACTTTTTATAGAAACTATTTTCGCTAACACATGATTATTTAATAATGCTCTTCCCGCAAGACTTAAATCAAAGGGACTCGTATATTGTCCAAAATCATCAAGACCAGCAGGATTTTTGAAAAAAGAATCGTGCATATGCAAATCGCGTGCTTTTTTATTCATCAAAGAAACAAATGCATCATATCCGCCACCGTAGTTATCTGCCAATATATACGCAGCATCATTCCCTGAATGTACTAATAAGCCATATAATAAATTTTCAAAAGTAATAAGCTCTCCTTCTACCAATCCCATTTTCTGCCCTTCGGCAACTACTCTCTGTACCGTCAGGACATCATCAAGTTTATATACGTCAATTGCGACAAGCGCAGTAATGATTTTAGTCGTTGATGCAGGATAAAAATGTGTGTGAGTATTTTTCTCAAAAAGAGGAGTAAAAGACTCAAGATCAACAGTATACGTCCCCTCTGCAGTTAAGACAGGATACAACGATATGTTAATCACCTGAGGAAATGATTCAACAGTATATGATATGCTTTTATTTTGTTCTGCAAATAATTCACGATTGAAACTAAAAAGCTCAATATACGCATGAGAACCAGGATAAAAAAGAAAAAAGAGTGTCAAAATACTCATGAGTAGTACATGTCTTATTTTCATTGTGTGTCATCTTGCAGATGAATGCCCAATTCTTCAAGTTGCTCAATAGATGCTTCAGACGGGGCATCCATCACTGCTGTTTTTCCCCCTGATGAGATGGGGTACGCAATAACTTCTCTGACTGAATGCTCCCCCAACACTGCCGCAAGCAAACGATCAATACCTGGGGCAATCCCTCCATGAGGAGGAATGCCAAAAGTAAACGCAGTTAACATATGGTCAAACTGTTTTGACTGCTTTTGAGTAAATCCAATCAAATCAAAAATTTTCTGTTGAATTATCGGATCATGAATTCTGATGCTTCCTCCGCCTACTTCATATCCATTTAAGACTAAATCATGTTGCAGTCCACGTACTTGCAGTGGATATGTGTCTAATAATATAATATCATCCTGATGAGGAGCAGTAAACATATGATGGGAAGGAGCAAATTGCTCTTTTCCTGACCCATGAAAATAATCCTCGCTCGTCTGTTTCTTAAAAAGAGGAAAATCAACAACCCAAGCAAAAGCAAGTTCATTGTGATCTTTTTTATTTTTTCTTAAATCTGGCTTATCACTCCCATATTTTTCTATGACCTCGTTATGTGAAAGGCGAGGCCATGGGATCATACTCATTTGTTTTTCAGGAAATAATTCTTTTATCAACTGAGTAAACATTTTTTCAGTAAGCTCTAAAATATCATTTTGATTCACAAAAGACATTTCTAAATCAAGTTGAGTAAACTCACCATATGCTCTATCAGCGCGCGGATCTTCATCTCTAAAACAGCGAACGATCTGAAAATACCGCTCAATTCCACCCACCATAAGCAATTGTTTATATTGTTGCGGCGATTGGGGGAGCGCATAAAACTTACCCTTTTGCAAACGAGACGGCACAATAAAATCACGAGCACCCTCAGGAGTAGTTTTGGTCAAAAGAGGAGTTTCAATCTCAATAAAATGATTCTGCATCAGGTAATTGCGAATAAATGTAGTTATTTTTGATCGCGCTGTTAAATTTCTTATCATACGCGGACGTCTCATATCTAAATATCTATATTTTAATCGTAGTTCCTCGTCTATCTCATATCCGTCAGTATCAATAGGAAATGGCAAGGTTTTTGCTTTGCTTAAAATAGTATACTTTTGAGCTTCAATTTCAATGGTGCCTGTTACGAGTTTTGGATTGAAGAGTTTTGCTGGTCTCTTTTTAACTATGCCTGTTATACATATAACATCTTCTGGTGAGATTTTTCTCAATTCCTCTCCTCCCACCACCTGCACTACTCCTGAACGATCGCGAAGATCAATGAAAATAACTTTCCTGTGATCACGTATGGTCATGGCCCATCCGTAAAGCGTAACATTTTCTCCGACTTTATCAATAATATCTGCGACAAAAAGCTTTTTCATATCATGCATTATATAGTTTCTTGTACTACTTGACAACTATCAATATCGTATGATACTATATGAAATATGAAAATACGTTTATATAATTTTACTTTTCCCACATGCATTACCTCCCATTTTCAATGGGTTAGGTAAATCGTAAAGGGGGATTGAATTATATAGACTACAAAAAGCAAAAAAAATCAAAAATTCAGTCCCGACACAATCGCCGGGATTTTTTAATGGTATACATATGAAAATAGAAAATAGTTGTATAGTCACTAAAAATCAGTCTATCGATCAAAGTGCATGTCAATCAACCTGTCCAAAAGTGACTAACTACTTAAAAAACTGTTTCCCAGTTGAAAAACAATGGACGATAGAAGCAATAAATCTATATAAAATCTG
The DNA here is from genome assembly GCA_035290045.1 of Patescibacteria group bacterium. GTDB lineage: Bacteria > Patescibacteriota > Microgenomatia > UBA1406 > HO2-37-13b > DATDVH01. The sequence goes on from DATDVH010000054.1 coordinate 10,026, forward strand.
TGGTGTATATCCATGTTCAGTCATTGATCATTTAAGCGCTTGTATGGATCTTTCCACGAAGCAAAATTTCATTGAAAATGCAAAAATAAATATACCTTAAACCTATCAAATAGAGAAAATAGTTTAATCCTATTCTATTCGCAAAGTAATCCTATCATCTCCTGCAAGAAGTTGTACTAATTGGCCGCGAGTGATTTTTGTCGTAAATAATCGCAGTCTATCGTACAGCTCATTCATGGTAAGAATTGAAGTGTTGACCACACCAGATTGAGCGCGTAAGATAGATGAAAGAGGTAATCCTTGCTCATCTCTCAGTTCTAAAAGCCCCATTGCATCCCACTGATCAAACGTAAGAGAAGTATTTTTATTTGTCTCGGCGCCAGTCATACTCACGATAGTCATGGTGTGTATTCTGTGATGGTTATCGGGATAATCTTTATAAAATGTATACGCTTCATTACAATTATTAAAAAATCCATCTCTATCAAAACAATTATTCTCACCAATTGCTACATTTGTCAGAGTTTTTTTACGATCAATAAACTCATCAAACGGACCGTGTGAAGCCTGTATACTGACGATTGGAGAAAAAGTATATACGAATCCATCAGGATTCATAATGAATGTATACGTAATCATTCGTATCCGTTCTTTTTTGAACAATTTATCAAACCATTGTGTGAGAAATCCTGGCGACAAGTCTTTTTCTCTCAATTCAATACGTATATATTGATTACGATTAAGGGTTGGATGAATATCACCTTCAATCGGGACAACCGAAGCATCAGTCAGTGAAGAAATCCCTTGAGAAGAAGATATATATACTCCAAAAATATCATCAAACACAGTCGTTATATCACCGATAAATCCAGAAGCTTTTTCCACAGGAAGATTTGGGAAAGTAAACGACTGAAGGGTTGACTGCATAAAAGAATTTACTTTTTTTGTAAGAGTCGTATCTGTTGCAATGATAGTCTCTCCTTGGGGTTTTGTTGGATAAATCAAAGGAGTAACAATAGAATGAGGAGAGATAAAAGGAGAAGGAGGAAAGGATGGAAAAGAAGAAGGAAGCAGATTGGGAGAAGATGTTGGACTTATTGGTGAAGGAATTGATGAAGGAGAGGTTGGTGTCGGTTGAATAGTTGTTGGAGACGGTGGTGTTTGTTGGGTCGGTAATGGTGTTGGAGTTATGGGCGTTGCGGATAGAGTAGGAAAAGGTGAAATAATCGCTGTTGGAATAAGAATTGCGCTTGGACTTGCACCTAATGATTCTTCTGCTTTTGAAAGAATAATTTTTTCTTCTGTGTTTGAAGTCAGAATAATAGGTAAAAGAATAAGTAACACCAAAAAAAACATCAAGGATATTTTTTCAGGGTTTTTTATTTTTTTCATACAATGTATACCCATCGTAGTTCAGTTTGCAAAGCAAAATGAACGTACGAAGGGTTATGCCGCTTACAGATGAAGCACGTTGTTGTAATTTAATCTGAAAGCGGTATATATATACTATACTTAACTATGTGTTTATTCGTCAATCATTTTTTTTGTTTCAAGAACAGGAAAAACTGCAACTCCTTTCATCCTCACCTCTTCTTTACCACCCCATCTATTTATATCAAGTGAATACAGTATGCATATTTTTTGACCTTTTGAATAACCCAATAAATGAGCCCTTTTACCGAATAAAATAACTTCGTATCCATTATCTACATATATTTTTGCATGTTCCTTTTTTTTGCCGAAATAAGAAATTGCTTTAAGCACTCCCTCTTGATAAAAAGTTGGTCGTGGATTACCCACTCCAAACGGTGCAAGTTTTTCAATCAGTTTGATAAATGAAAGTGTGGCTCGCGTGAAAGGCAACTTCATATCAGCAGTATAAGTACGAGTTAATATTTTTTCAGAAATGAGCTCGTCAGCACTCTTTAGTATTTTCTTCATAAATTGATTTATTTGGGATGTCTCAATAGTAAATCCTGATGCGGCTTTATGCCCGCCTACGTCAATAAGATATTGTGCATGTGATCGCAAAAAAGAAGTAATGTCAAATCCCGGGATTGAACGAGCTGATGCTTTTGCAAATCCATCAGATACAGTGATAACAATCGTCGGACGATAATACTGTTCTGCGATTCGCGACGCAATAAGCCCTATAATCCCCTCATGCCAGTGATACGACGTGAGAAAAATAATTTTTTGGTTTTTTATTTTTAGTTTTTTATTTTTTATTTTTTCCTCTGCTTCCTCAAACGCTTTCTCAACCAAATCCTTACGTTCTTTATTGATATCTCCTATTGCATGAGCCAAATGAAACGCACGAGCATCCTGAGTGGTACATAATAATCGTAGTGCATCAATCGCATGCCTGATTCTCCCCACTGCATTGATGCGAGGAGCGATGATAAATCCAATCTCATAAGGAGTGATTGGCTTATGTGCGATCCCTGCCTCCTGTAAAATATGCAGTATCCCAACTCGTTTTATATCAGAAAATACATCAAGTCCGTGTTTTACAATACTTCGTGAAACTCCTGTCAGTGATACCAGATCAGCAATAGTCCCAATCGTAGCAAGTGCTAAATAATCTACCTTAAAGTTTTTTTCTAAAATAACTTTTAACTTTTGATTTTTAATTTTTAATTTTTTAAAGGTCTCTTTTGCAAAAAAGTAAGCGACACCAGAGCCTGAAAGGGTGTCGGTATGAAATACCGCATAAGCGTCATCAGGAGAGCTCGATGATTTCATATGATGATCGGTAACAATGATAGGAATTCCTAAATTTTTTGCGTATGTGATTGTGCTTCCTGCTGAAATCCCATGATCAACACTGATGATCAAACGTGGATTAAATTGCTTTTTAACTGCATCAATTCCTTTTTTTGAAAACCCGTATCCTTCATGTTTTCTGTGAGGGACATACGGCATGACATTAAACCCCAAAAGATGCAACGTCTCCCAAAGAATAGCGCCTCCCGTGATCCCATCTGCATCATAATCAGTGTAAACGACAATCATCTCATTTTTATCTCTTATCTGATGTAATTTTTTTAACACTTTATCCAATGCGCTGTGGGGGAAAAGATCGGAAAAAAGAATATCAAAAGGATGAAGGGGAGAAAAAAATTCTTTTTTATCAGAAATCCCTCTATCGTGTAATAAAAATGAAACAATCTCTTCATCTGATATCTGATCACTGTCTATACTTCTTTTAATCTGAATATTCATAACGTACAATAAGAAAGTATGGAAAACAAAATAATTGTACCAAAAAACGTCGGTGATATTCTGAAGATATTTGCAAAAAATAACTTTCAGATCTATATTGTTGGTGGAGCAGTACGCAATCTTTTACTGAAAAAATCAGTTCATAACTGGGATTTTACGACAAACGCAACTCCCGATCAAATACAGGCTCTTTTTCCCGAGAGCTTTTACCATAATCAATATGGAACCGTAACGATCAAAACAACACCCCCTTTTGAAATAACCCCCTTTCGCACAGAATCAAACTATAGAGATACACGCCATCCTTCAAAAATAATATGGGCACACACCATTGAAGAAGATTTGATCAGACGAGATTTTACTATCAATGCAATAGCTTTTGATGGTCATACAATCATTGATCCACATGACGGCATACATGATCTGAAAAGAAAAATAGTCCGCGCAGTAGGAGATCCGAATATACGATTTACCGAAGATGCGCTCCGCCTCATGCGTGCGATTCGTATCGCGACCGAACTTCAATGTGTGCTTGAGGAAAAAACTCAACAGTCAATCATGAGAAACGCACATCTCTTAAAAAATATCTCAAGAGAGCGAGTCCGAGATGAATTATTTAAAATCCTAAAAAGCGCCTCTCCTGCTGAAGGTATTATGTCTTTAAAAAATACTGGACTCTTGCCTTTCATAATTCCAAAATTGCATCATGCGTTTGACATACCGCAAAAAAGTCCAAAACGCCATCATATCTATGATGTCGGCACCCATTCAGTCAAGTCACTTGAAGCATGTGTATCAAACGATGTTATAGTCCGTCTTGCGACACTTCTTCATGACATTGGAAAAGTAGAAACCTTTCGCAAAGATCCAAAAACATCACTCATTACTTTTTTCAATCACGAGATTAGAGGAGCACAAATAGTCAAAAAAATAGCCGATGATCTTCGTCTTTCTGCAAAAGAAAAAGAAAAACTATACATACTTGTTCGATACCATCAATTCACTGTGTCTGAACTACAAACAGACCGCGCCATACGACGTTTTATCAGAGAAATCGGAACAAAAAACCTTGAAGATATGTTGATAGTAAGAAATGCTGACAGGATCGGATCAGGAGCACAACCAACTTCATGGCGCTATGAATTATTCAAAAAACGTCTGATTGAAGTCCAGAAACAACCCTTTGCAATTAAGGATTTGAAGATTGACGGCAATGACGTAATGAAAATATTAAAAATCAATCCAAGTCCACAAGTCGGAGAGATTTTAAGACAGATTTTTGATGATGTCGTAGAAAAAAAAATTAATAATGATAAAACTGCGTTGCTGAAAAGAATTGCTCATATTCAGCGCAACGAATAAAATATTTATTATGCCAGAAAATACCGACAGTCAGAAATCAGAAATATCAAAAATAATTGATAATCCATTTGTAATAACGCAAAATTTTACTCATCTGACTACCACGCTACCACAAACTCTTTCACAAGAAGAACAAGTCATTAAAGATAGAAAAACAAAAATTACTGAATTAGTCAACGCGCAACTAAACCGTCTTCCTCTGCAGAAAATAAATAAAGAACAAATGAGGGTTTTGGTTAATCAGATTGTTTCTTATGAAAAAGTTCTTCCGCAGGAATTAAACAAATACATTGAAATCGTGGTTGACGCAAGCAAACCTTTGTTGGGTAAAAATCATCTTTATCTTCACCATAAATTATACAACATTATTCATTCATCAGAATCTTTAGATACGGCAAAGACTTATAAAACGCTGATTAGCTCATGGAAAAATACATTGATGCCAGATAATCTTACAGATGATGTATTTGAGCAAAGAGCAAATGACTGTGTGGAACTGATCGCTGAATTATCTGGACTTAAAAGATTTCCCCGTCCTGAAAAACGAAGCAATGAAGAAATTCAATCACTCTTTCATAGTTTTATGAAAATCTATCAATACGCCTATTCACTCCCTGAGACCTATGATCAAAACATCATTCACTTACTTACATCAACGGCAGTCAATACTGGATTAAATTTTAAAGATCCAGTATATACAGAACGCGTCCTTGAATTATTCAAATCGGTGTCTGCAGTTTCAGACACTGACACGCTACGCATTCTGATGGATAATATCAGACACTATGTAAGGATTCACAAACTGGAGAAACAAGCTGTTGAGGGCGTGCAAAAAAAGCTATTGCCCGCAATCCAAAAAAAGGATTCTGCTGTTGAGATTTTACAAAAACAAACTAATTCATGGGGTATGAGACAAGACGACTTTGGCATTGCTGATTTTATTTGTCAATGCTATATGACTGCAATTGATCCGCTTCATCTCAACGAACTCATGATGATATCACGAGAAATTCCGACATCCGATATAGCAAAATTTGAACAAAATCGCCTTGACGGACTCACTTTATCTGCTCCCTTTGGCGCATTAAGGGA
>DATDVH010000055.1:0-7121 GCA_035290045.1 Patescibacteria group bacterium
ACAATGTATGGCGTTTAACACCAAATACAATCAACGCAGATTTCATCAGGCGTTAGGGTATAAAACACCTGCTGAATATGTTATATTACAAGTTGAAAAACAAACTCATCAACTGTATCGTATGTATAGGTCCTGAACAACAGCTTGACAGATTGGAATGTATACATTAAAATATTTGTATATGAATACATCAGTGGCAATAGCAACGATCACCGATTTACGCCATCAAACGAACAAGGTTCTTCTCAAAGCTCAAGAAAATAATTATGTGTATCTTTTCTGTCGTTCAAAACCGGCGGCGGCGATAGTGGATCTCAAATATCTTGACGTTCTTCAACGAACTTACGAAGATTATTTGGATACTTTAGAATTTGATAAGACAATAAGCCTAAAAAGGATTTCTTTGGAAAAAGCGATCAAATCTCAATGAATATTTTTCTCTCCAGTAAGGCCGATAAACAACTGAAAAAACTACCCTTAAGGATGAAAGAGGTTATTTTACCAAGAATAAAATTACTATCCAAAGATCCTCTTCCTGCAGTGTCCAAAAAACTCATCAACAGAGAGGGCTGGAGAGTGAGAGTCGGCGACTACAGAATTCTTTACACCGTGGATGGTAAAAGTAAGGAGTTAACAATCTTAAGCATCGCTCATCGCAAAGAAGCGTATCGTATTTTGTAGTATCCCAAAAAAAACTCTTGACATTCCCCCCCCAATATGTTTTACTGTTGTTAGTTAATAATAATGCTTAAAATCAAAAAACATGCAGAGCTTGAAAAATAATAAAAAGACAACTTTAGCGGCAATAGTTTTCTTTGCCATTTTATTTTTAGTCATTGGAATTTTCACTATTAAAGCACAAGATCAGACTATCAATAGTGATGATCAGGAGCTTCAACTGATACAGAAATTAACCAGTGAAGAGTTAAAACTTGAATCATTAGTTGATGAAATTGAAGACGTCATGGTTTTTGCTGGAACAGGTGGAACAAATGGTATCTTTTCTGATATTTCCTCTAACAATGGAATAGACGATAACTTAGCTGGTTTGCAATACGCTTTAGAATGGAAGATTGATGATAAAGTTCCATTAAGCCAGCAACTCTTCTTTATGAGTTCGATGCTTGAAACCGTTTTGGGTTTAACAAACGTTGATTCTCCTCTTGTATCTCGTAATGCTGAAATATCCAATATTATTAGCTCTTTGGAGAATTTATTTAATAGTCAGAACGCAAATAAAATAGCAAGAGTAAATTCTGCGACTAAAACTTTACTCTATAAAGCAAGCGTGAATGATCAGCCAAGGTTCCTAAAAAAGATAGAAAAATGGTCTGATAATGATTCAGACCAACAAATTAGTAGAATTGGAAGGCTTGGATATTTAAATGATAAATTGGATAACTTAAAAAAATACTTATCTCAAATATCAGACTATATTGACAAAAACCAAGGTATTTGCAGGTTGAATCAAGATAGATTAAATGAGTGTTCTAATATAGTAAATAGTATCAAGACAATTGTTCCTGCTTTAGATGATATAACAGGAAAATTAGGTTCAAATGTACACAGAATACAGTCTCTCACCAATTCATTTAATCAACTGGAATCTCGTCCCAGTTCAAACTTAGAAGGAGATCTGACAGGAGATGGTAAAGTAGATATTTTTGATCTTGTAACTGTGGCAAAAAATTTTGGGAAGAAAATCTGACAACATACAACACACCAATAAAGGTATACTGAATAGTATGATAAGCCAACGACTATCCTTATTTGATCGTATACACTTATTATTTTAGTCCTCATCATAGTTAGAAGTTATTGTGTTATATTGGTAGGAATGCCCGAAAAATGCCCTTGACATTCCCCCAGTGAATATGTTTTAATTGATTTTATTGGTTATTAGATCAAGAAGATATATTTAAAAATTAAAAACAATAAATATGGATAGTATTTATAAAAATAAAAAATGGCGGGTTGGAATATTTTTTTTTATATCTGTTTTTTTTATCCTTGGATTGATCACTACTAAAGCTCAAGAAATTCCTCCTATCACTAATAATCAGGTAAGATTGCAAGATCCAGAATTAGACTTATTATATCAGTTGTCGGTTCATGTAGTTCGTCTTGGAGAAGCGATTAAAGTGTATGAAAATGAGATGCAAAACATAATTCAACCTTTAGGACATGCAGAAGATAGATTCAATCAATTATTACTTAGTTTGGATGCGCGCAATCTTAACGAAGCGCAAAGAGAAGCAGAATCACTTTCTGCAGATATAAAAAGATATCTTACCCCAATGTTAAAAAGCGAAAAAGCACTTGATCCTGCTAACGGAGATGCATTAAGAACAAACACTATCAAACAAGAGACTGTTGCAATGATGAAATTGCTTGAAGAATTTGAACCTAAGATATCAACATTCCAGTCAAGAGTTTTAGTTGAGGATAAAAGAAAACTCTTTAATATTCTTATTAAAAAACTACGGGCACAAGAGATTACAGATGATATTTTCCTTTTAGAACAACAATATAGTTTACATGAAGAGTTGGCATCTATTAGCAATGATTTTTCTTATTATAAAACTCAAATGTTTAATATTCTTACCAAAAAAAACATAGGGGTAAAAGATGGGCAAGCATTTTTCAGTGTCAAGCAATTGAATGATGAGGATTTGTCTGTATTAGCGACACAACCTGAAATAGCCACAATTGCATACACGTTACATACTATAGTTCAAAAACTAGATGCTGTTCCCGAACAACAAGTGACTTCAGGGCTTGAAGGTGATATGAATGGAGATAATAAGGTTGATATTTTTGATTTAGTCATTGTCGCAAAAAATTTTGGGAAGAAAATCTGACAACATACAACACACCAATAAAGGTATACTAAATAGTATGATGAAGCAGCAACTATCTTCATTTGATCGTATACACTTATTATTTTTAATCCTTATCATAGGCGGGATTGTGACGGGCGTGTATCTGATATCCTCCCAACAAAGACTTGGACTTCGTTCAAAAGCCGCTCAAGAAACGCCTCCTGTGCGTGCGTTTTTTACTCTTGATCAACCGATCAAACAACGCGGAAAAGAATTTCAATTGATAGTGAAACTCAACCCAAATGGTTCTTCTTTTCTCGGATTTCAGCTTAATTTTACGTATGACAAGGAAAAAGTTGATGTGGCATCTAATTTTTTAGACGATCTTGGACAAGCGTATGACGCGGAAAAAGGCTTTTTCAAACGGATAGAAAAGGATAAAGATACTGATAAGATACAAGTGTACGGAGCAAAATTAGGAGGGGAACCGCTTGCTGGGAATGAGGATATAGAGATTGCAAAAATACGTTTCAAACTGCGGGACCAACTCACTGATGGAGATAAAATATTATTTAGTTGGGACAGTGAAAATACTAAATTAGCAGGAGATAAAACAGCCGTTGCTCTCAATAGCCAAGAGGGTGTATTTATTTTTGGATCAGATCAAACTCAATCGCAATCGCAACAAATTGCCGCGGTTCCTCCGATTGTTCCTCCTGTTATCCCTCCTCAAAGTGAAGCGTTAGTTCCTGTTTTGCCCTCTCCGACGAATACACCAGCAGGTCAACCTACTCCGTTGATACCGCCAACTCTTCTACAAAGTCTTCCTACGCCGACTATTGTACCGCTTTTTCCAACGTCCGTGTCCCTTCCGCCGCGTCCCACTTCTTCTCCTATGCCGCAAAACAATACGCTGACTATTCTTTTGAAATTTCAAGGCATTTCCCAAAAACCAAAACGGTCTGTGATGCCGGTTTCGGTGACGGTGAAGGGAGAATTATTAGAAAAACCCTTATCACAAACAATTCAGTTTACTGCTGACGATCAAGGTATATGGAAAGGACAGGTGAAATCATCAATTATTCCAAAAGGGTATCGTTACTCTTTTTCAGTGAAAGGACCGCATCATAAGGAAGTGCAATTTTGCCATCAAGCACCCATTGAAAAAAAACCAGGGACATACAAATGTGCTGATCGCCAAATCAGCATTACTTCGGATCAACAAGTCTTTGATTTTAGTCATGTGATTTTACCAGCCGGAGATTTACAGTCAGATGATGGTCCTTCAGATGGGGTAATTAACTCAAGAGATGCGGTGTTTGTAAAAGCTCATCTTTTAACTCAAGATGAAAAAATACGTGATAAAGTAGATATAAATGGCGACGAAGAGGCAACAGTCATTGATTATGCGTTGCTATTAAAAGGTCTTGAGATTCAACAATGATTATTCTACCGTTAACCCCGATCAAATCGGGGTTAATTTAATCAGTTCACCGTTTTTTTCTTCATACAGAGTTTGATTTTGTTCAACTACGCGTTGAGTGAAGATGATACCTTCAAGATGATCAAGTTCGTGTTGGATGATGATGGACTCAAAACCTGTAAAACAGTCTTCCGTTTTTTTGCCCTCTATAGATAGATATGTTATGCATATTTTATCTTCTCTTGCTACAGAGCCCCATATACGTGGTAGGGAAAGACAGCCTTCAAGTTTATTTAATTTTTTATGTGTTATTTTTGGTGGCATGTCGTGGGTAGTGAGAGATTGATTTTGGGATACAGCCGATGTTGGATTATCATCAATGATATGAGGATTAATAAAAATACGTATGGAGGATTTTTTTGTTGGTTTCATGATAAAAATACGGAGAGGAATGCCGACTTGCGGTGCGGCCATGCCGACGCCTGGAGGATTAGTTTGAGTTTCAAGAAGAGCTTTCATATCGTCTATTATTTGAATAATTTTTTTATCTATTTGATTGACTGTACGAGATTTTTGAGTCAAAATCGTATGAGGAAGAGTGAGTATTTTCATATTTTTTATTAAGGAATGAGTTTTTGCAGTTGTTCTTGATCAGAGCTATTTTGGTTTATGGGAAGTTTTGGGAATAATGATTTTTCCATATTTTTTTGAGTGTTAGTGATGAGATCGTTCGTGATATTTTTCCATACTCCTTGAATTTGTGTGAGTATTCCAGTCTTGGTAATCACGAAAAAAAATATCGCAACAAGTATAATATATGCACATATCATACCAGTTACGCGCATAAAACCTGCTAAGAAATTCCTCCAAATGATGCCCCAAGGATTACCATAGATTGATTCAATAGTTTTGGCAAGTTGTTTCATATTTTTATCTATCTGTGAAGGAGGTAAACTTTGCGATTGTTGATCCATATAATATGAGCGTACTATAGTTTCGGTCAAAAATCAATCTGTTTTTTTCATGCGAAGTATAAAGATAAGAGCTATAATAAGAAGAAAAAATCCTGCAAATTCCAAATACTGCGGGAGGAAAATGATCACAATAGTATCATTTTGACTTTCTATCTTCCAGCCGTTTGCCCAATTATTCACCAAAACGTGCTCTTTGAGCTCTTTACCAAAGAAAAAAGGAAAAAGAGAATCAAAGTAATTTTTAATTTTATATGCTTTCCAATTCTTCTCATACGCTTGACTTAAAATAAGAGTTCTGTTTTGATGTTCGGATTGTTTGAAATCTGTACGATACGTAAAGTAATTCAGTTTTGAAGCAGAAAAAGTATCATTGAAATGCGCTTGAGTTATAGTAGTATTTTTTTTGGTGAGGTAAATATTTTTAATTTCATTAAACGGAAAAAGATATACGACTAATTGAGCTATTTGATTGACTGATGGTGTATTTTCATAAGAATAATTATGAAAAATGATAGAGTAGCCTGAACCAAATTGATACTTTGGGTTGAGAAGAAAATATTCGTTTTCATTTTTGAGATTGTCTTCTATATATGCTTGTCTTTTCGTCATATCAAGAATATACATAAATAAATTTCTCCCTTGTATGTTTTTGCTTTTTATTTTCACAAGATAGCCATATTTTTGTTCTAAAAATGGCGCATAATAGCCAAAACATCCAAGTGCTCCATCAGTTGAAGTGACCGTAATGATATTTTTCTTATCATTTAACAGCGTGCTATTTTTACCTTTCCATGGAGTGAGATAACAATTCGTTACCTCTGAATCTTTTGATATGAATTCAGTCGCCTTTATTTTAGGAATAGTGATTTTTAAGATGTTATTTTCGGTATTTAAGACATAACGATCTTGGTTGAGTAATAGTCCTTCAGTTCCATATATGGAGGTTTTTGATTGCTGATACAGTGTGTTGATAGTATACTCATCAAGATTTATAGGCAGTTTTGCGGTGAGTATAAAAAATGTATCGGTTTCTTCAAGCGTCCATGTTTTCTCGGTTAATCGTGTTTGGTTCATGAGATCAAGAAAAGGATATATGATATCAAATGGTGGTGAGACCTCGTAATTTCCAATACGCTGGTAGAGCGTATCTTGATTTGTGAATTTTATTTGAGGCCCTGCATGGGGCAAGGTGTCAACGTATGAAATAAAATTTTGAGTAAGATGATCTTTTTTTACCTCATACAGTTCAATCTTTCCCCATTTTTTGATACGGGTAATATTTTGACTGTTTTTCAGCATTGTATCAATACGATCATATTGTAATGTTTTTAATATTGTTGCAACTGGCAGTAGAGAACGATCCATGATTAAATATGACACATCATATTTCTCAAGAATTTTTTCAAAAGCAGTGAGATTTTCGCTTTCAATTGCCTGTTTCACCTCCCAAAAATACCCTTCGCTTTTTTCACTCCATACATCAAAAGTGCGCAATACAGTTGCTTGTTCAATACCATACCATAAGAATCCCGAGCCATTATATCCCCAGCGGTGAAAAAACCACGACCAAAAAGTATGATCTGGTAAAAGAGCTACCCGTTTATTTTTGTCTTGTTTTTTTAAATAGGTAAAAAGTGAAAAATAATCTTGAGGTATTTCGACTTTCATCTCAGAGGAGAAAAAATGACCTTTAAAAGAGGGGAATGAGTAAATTATTACAAAGATTGTAGTGGCTAAAACTATTATATATCCAAATGTCTGATAAGTATTTTTATCATTGAATTCTCGTCTTATCTGTCTGTAGACAAGTTTTTTTAAAGATATAATCAAATCTGTAATTATACTCAGTCCAGACGCAAAGAATAAACTCGTAATGAGCGCGTATGGAATAATAAATTTGGT
>DATDVH010000056.1:0-8361 GCA_035290045.1 Patescibacteria group bacterium
ACCTCCTTTCTGCTTCACGGCTTAAAGAGTATCCTTTCAGTTCTGGACACGGAATGATTTTGTATGCTCGCATAGACGAGCCATTATATGATCCTTTCATACAGTTTTGTAACTGTATCGGATCTATCGGGTCCTAGACAGCTGTGTTTTACAGCTTCTTCCCAAAATTTTTTGCGACAATGACTAAATCAAAAATATCAACCACGCTGTTTTTATCTGCGTCTCCGGGAAACCCTTCCCCCTTTTTCCCGAAATCTTTGGCGACGGTAACCAGATCAAAGATGTCAACTTTGTTGTCATTGTTCAGGTCGCCTTCAAGAGTTTGAAAATCGTCAACGATCTGTAAAATCCGTCCATTGATAAAAATCTTTGAATTGGCATCTACATTTTCTACTTTCACCCCTATATTATATGATCCTGCTGGCGTAGTGGCGGGAATGATGACAGACGGTTCAAAATACTGGTAGTATTCACTACTTGGTATAGAGCGCTCATCAATTGCCAACTTAGGATCTTTCTCCCAAGGCGACTGATCAATAGAAGCTCGTATACGCACATCGGGACATGCATAGGAATTGTTGTTTTTTATTTTCAAAGCAAAAACAAACAACAATGGTTCTTGTTTGTTTCTTTTTAATGTACATTGATAATCTTGACAGGTTAAATCTGCTTGGTCAAAACCAAACGAATAATCATCGTTATAAATGATGAAAGGATAAGCGTATACTCCATCTATTTCTGTATTAAAACCATAAGATTTACATTCGGGTTTTTCTATTTGAACATCAACCGTATCCTTACCAACAGCAGTAATTTTGACACCTGATTTTTCATCAGTAAAAGTTTTTCCTTGTGGTAAAAAATAAGCAGGATAATCAAAAGAAGGCGCGGCGTCTAAAAGCCATGAGGTAGATGATTCATATATTTTATTGATAAGGATACCCGAATCATCTTCATCGCTCCCAAAAGGGCTGCGTGTACGATATTCTATATAGAATGGACGGAAGTTAATAGTATTTTCCCTTGCGATTTTTGCTATTACTACAGAATCTATCTCAAGTGGTTGTAGTTTCACCGTATAGGCGCCAGGTTTATTGATATTTACTATGGATTTATTAGATGAGTTTATCCAATTAAATACTTCCTTAAAATATCCGTTAAAATGGCCTAAATTAGCTATACCCATCGTATCAAAAAAATTACCATACTCTATATGCACACAACCATCTATAAATCTGGTATATAGATCATCTTTGTACCTTTTAACAGAATATTCAGTGCAATCAAGTTTATTTGCATGGTGTACACCCAAATTGTGTCCTAATTCATGAGCAAAGATATAAGACAAACTCTTTCCGATCCCAAAATCACTGAATGTTAAAAGCATCTCATTATTATTGATAAAATAAGTAGATTTTCCCACGTATCCCCATCCAACAGAAGTATCTATATCGACTATTGTTTCTCCAGTTAAAGAACTTTTGTATACATTTCTCAACGATATTCCTATCATAATTCTGTCAAAATCCGCATAGTTGATATCACTATCAGTAAGAGCTATCACTTGTTGTATGAATTCATGGGCATGTTCTGAGGCTATTATAGGACTATTTAAATTTTCAAACTCATACCAACCATATACTTTACTTTTTTCTTTATCCAACGACATCTTACCGTACGATGCTTCTTTGAAAAACTTTTGCACATCTCCTCTGAAGATCATTTCCTCTGTTTGTTCTTTTGAATAATAGGGGTCATAGGGATCAACGGATTTTTCTTTTAACAGAATCACAGCCACTCTCTGAGTCCCTAATGCGTCTGGACTTGCTTCTTTGAGGATTTCAACATTTGTAACAACAGGATCATTATTCTCTCCTCCCACTTGAGGAGCTCCTAATACTCTTGCAGTTACATCATCATCAAGCGCTACTCCATTCACATTCAAGGTTGTTCCTGAAATATGACCACCAAACACTTCCTCACCATCTTGCATGTGAGAAGATGAGGCTGGATAGAAATTAAAACGAGTATGATCTTTGAGATTTTGTAGAGAATACTCAAATGACGAGTTTTTATGATTTTCAAAATCATCAAAGTGCATGACTCCAAGTTCTACGTTAGATAGGGTAAATGGTTTTTCAACATATTGTAGCAGTTTCTCATCAAGCGACGAAGTTTGAGATGAAGTCAACACATTCCCTAAAAATACATACGGATATTTTTTGATTGCTTGTCTCATGAGTGTTTTTCTATATGAGGCTTTATTCTCGCCAGTGGAGGTATCAGTACTTTGAAAAAGTTCACGTGTCGCCTGTTTGATCTGCTGATCAAGTTTGAATGCGTCTGGATCACGAAGAGATTCTGGATTGATATCGGGAACAGTAGAAGTAGATGAAGGGTCAATAGACGGTGTCGGCGAGATTGAACTAGATTCTCCCGCGTACGGGATCTCGCCTTGCGACGATTGTGCGCGAACCTTGTTTATATGGGATGATACAAGACGATATCCTACAATGCTACAGACCAAGAAAAATAACAGAAAGCCTATCTTGTATTTTCTGCGCTTGATGAAAAACATGATATACCGCTTTCAGATTAAATTACAACAACGTGCTTCATCTGTAAGCGGCATAACCCTTCGTACGTTCATTTTGCTTTGCAAACTGAACTACGATGGGTATATATTCACTGTATGAAAAACGTCAGAAAAAAACAAGAGGGAAAAAATCCGCTTTCTGAGAGCTTTACTTTTTTTGCATCTGATACATCTTCTCAATCTCTTTTACCGTCGTCGCATCTTCTGGTCTCTTGTCGTCGCGAAAACGTTCCAAACGCGGGAAACGAAGCGCATAACCCGGGACGTCCACTTCTTCTCCTTTTCCTGTTTTTGTCGGCCTCATCACCCGTCCCGCAGTATGGACTGGAGACTTTGTAATCTCATCAGCGCGCACTTCAACCACTATAGAGGGAGTAAGCCATACATCACACGCAATATTTCTATCAACTACATACTTTTCAGGCATACTTTTGACTCTTGACTTTTGACTTTTAATTTGTAGTGTCTTCCATTCTTCATCAGTCAAACCAGTACCGATTTTACTCATTGTGACGAAAACGTCTTTTTTCTCATCATACACACCAACCAAAAAAGCGCCTATGCCAAAACCAGTGCGTTTCCCCCTCCCCACATCATACCCCATCACAAGACAATCAACAGTATCAGTCAATTTTGAGCTATAGCTTTTTTTATACTTGATCCAATTCCACTCACGCGCGCCAGCTCTATAGACGCCATCTAACTTTTTAGCAATCACTCCTTCCAGTCCTTTTGCGACTGACTTTTCAAATAACGATTCAAGTTCTTGCGGATCATCAATGATCTTTTCATCTGCAACAAAAACAGTTGAAGAATCAATTTTTCCTTTGATGAAAGACCCTGAAAGTAAACGACGTCGTTTTGAAAAAACCGTATCAAGTAACGTCTGACCATCAATCAACAGTGCATCAAAGAGAAATAATTTGAGAGGAATTTCTTTTGCTTTTTCTGCAATACCGTATTTTCGCTTGCGCTGTACGGTCTCTTGAAACGGTAAAAAATCGCCCGTTGATGGATTAAAACCAATTGCCTCACCCTCACAAATGATCTCATCAACTGTGACTTCTTTGATAATACCTTCAACCAAATCAGGATACATATGCGTCACATCCTCCAAGTTTCTAGAGAATAAACGCACTTCATTCTCTTTAGTTTTTAATTTTTCATTTTTAATTTTTATTTTTCTATAGTGTATCTGCAACCTAAATCCATCATATTTTGGCTCAACCGCACATCTTCCTATTTGTCTTATAATATCTTCAGCACGCGATAACCGTTCAGCGCGCATCATAAGAATAGGAGTAAAAAGCTCTGGAATAATATGAGAAATTCCTTCAATGCCTTTTTTTTTCAAAATCGCGCCGATAAACCCAAGATCGGGTCTAACATGGTATGCTTTTTCAATACGTTTCCGCAAACTTTTATCTCCTGTCAACATCCATGATAATGCGTCTAATATCGTCCTATCCGAAAACCCAAGTCGTAACGTCGCAATAGGAATTCGCACAACATACTTACAGGAAAGTGAATCAAGTATATGTATTAGACGTAAAAGAATATTTACTTTACGTTCCTGGGACCCCTCCCCACTTTCCTCTGCCATTTGCTTCAATAAATCAAAAACTGCTTTCACCGAGATATCTCCTTCTTCAATAGTCTGCATACCATGACGTATCCGTTCAACAGTCAATCCTATATCGCCGCTTTCTTTATACTGGCTCATAAAAATACGCGGCTCTATACGCAATGCCTTCACCAACGCTCTTATCACCATTTTCTCACCCATACCAAAATCACTTTTTACGAAAAGAGGCGCAATCTTACCTTGCAATAAATATAATACACAGGATATCTCATCTGATGATATTTTTTTGAATAAACGAGCAAGTATTTCAGTCATCTCAAGGCGAGATTGAGTTTTTTCTATTGTGGAGAAATAACCTGATAATTCTTTGAAATGCATACGATTATTGCGCTCTATTAAAAAAAAGGTATAAAAAAACAACGCTTAAAAATATAATAAAAATAATTCCTAAGACAAAAATCATCGCTCCTCCCTCATTTTTTTTCATCTTGTATATTCCTTCTCCTATCAGAGTACAAGTAAACAAAAAAGAAAGTCCGAATCCAATATACATAAAAGATTGGGATTGAGTATACATGTTATTTAAGTCATGATATATCTGGAGGCTTTGGTTCTGCCAATTTTTTTTATTATGTTTTTCCCAAGAAGATATTGCACATCGCGAAGCACCGTATCCTCTGATAAATTGTGGAAAAGAGTTGAAAAACTCTGGTTCTGAAGATATCCAACATTTTGTATATATTCTATGATTTTTATCTGTCGCTCTGTGAGATATATTTGTTCGCCTCCTAATTTTTTTTTGAATTGTGTGTCCTTTGAAAGTTTCATAATCTTTTTTTTAATCCGTTCAAATTCTATAGCAACTCCCTCAGTAAAATACTCAAGCCATGCGCTCAAATCGCCAGCTGAAGCTTTTTGTAAATATTCATAATAAACGCCCGAATTGCGATCATAATATTCTTCAAGCGAGAAAAATTGCCGTATATCATATTTGCCTAAAAAAAGAATCAAAGTTGCCATCGCTCGCGCTACTCTCCCATTCCCATCAATAAAAGGATGTATTCGTGCCAATTCATGATGAGCTATTCCGGCCTTTAGTACACTGTGCATATCTTCATTTGACGATCTATTCAACCAATAGAGGAATTCACGCATCAAAAAAGGGACTTCAACTGCGGGAGGAGGACGAAACGTCACCTCTCCGGTATCGCTATTGCGCACCACCACTTGTTTCACTCTATACATACCCGCCTGATCATCAGGAAGAATTTTATGAGCAACAGTACGATGTATTTTTTTTATCAGATCTTCAGTGATCCGTTCTATTTTTCGCCTCGCCTCATCATCAATAAGAGTGAGCACTTTACGATAATTGATGATCTCCTGCACATCACGCGCCCGCCCGATGACTTCTTTTCCCTGCAAGATTTCTTTTGCTTCCGTATAATCAAGTCTGTTTCCTTCAATACGCGTACCATGATGAGCTGTCCGAATAATGGCATCTTCTCTAAATTGTTTTTCCCATAAAGGTAAAAGCGGCGCAGACATAATCATTCCTTTTGCCGCTTCAATCGTGCCTATATTCTTAAGAATTGTGTTAGTGATTGAAAACAGTGGATGAAACATATGTATAGTATACATTTCTTGACAAAGATAACAATCGTGCATACAATGAGAGATAATGTTTATTCTCTTTGTACTTGACATTGCCACAGCATTTCCACCCGCACAAAATTTTGGATCCATCGCGTCGTTTGTCAATCTTCTCATACCAACCGTCATAATCGGAGCTGGCATAATACTTCTTTTTATGATTGTCGTATCTGGGTTTTCTATCCTTCAATCAGGAGGCAATCCTGAAACACTAAAAAAAGCCCAACAACGACTGACATATAGTATCATTGGTTTTGCTATCATTATAGTTAGTTATATACTAGTGAAATTAATTGATCTCATACTTGATTTAAAATTACCTTATTTCTAAAAAAAATAATTCCTTTATCTCAATAATGAAAAATTTCATTGCACAAAATCCCAACGCTATAAATGATTTATTTGGGAAAATTAAACCTCCACCAGGATCATCATACTTTGCCAATGATAAACCTGTTGATGTTCTTGTTTCTCTGTTGAGTGTTGCACTTGACCTCACTATTATTGTCGCAGGATTGGTCACCCTCATCAATTTCATCCGTGCAGGATATACCTTCCTAACTGCAGGCGCTGACCCAAAAAAACTTGACGAGGCGCAAAATATCATCAAATGGAGTGGAGTCGGACTACTCATTGTAGTCATGGCACCTCTTGCCGCGGCAATTATCGGATATATCGTATTTCAAGATGCAATGGCTATTTTAAGACCAACGATTACTACTATTCTTTAGAAGTATAAACTGTATGAATAAACTATTATTAGTTCAAAACACCATTATTCCAAAAGGTTTTATCTGTGGAGGTCCTTTATGTACGAATTTAGACAAACCGGGATCTGTGCTTGGATCAGTTATCGCTTCCTTATTGGGCATTATCCTCATCCTCGGAGGGTTTTTTTTACTCATCTATCTTCTCTGGGGGGCGCTTGATTGGATATTGTCAGGAGGCGATAAAGAAAAACTACATAAAGCTCAACAAAAACTCACTCATGCAATAATTGGCATGATTGTTCTTTTTTCCGCATGGACTTTATGGGGATTTATCACAGGAGATGTCTTGGGAATCATCAAAAAAAATAATGGTAATTGGACCATACAACTCCCGCAATTTAAGTAAATTCTCTTCGTACTCCGTGAACAGACTGTCTTAATTTATAAAAAACACAGTTGCTCTTTTTAAGAAATTGAGTAAATTGTCTGACATCACGCGCAGAACACAGTAAAAATCCAGATGACTTCTGTATACCTCCTGAACCAATGACTTTTGATACGGCGTGTAAAGAAAGATGCTTGATATTTTTTTTGCTTTCTTCAGATACGACTCCCATTTGTTCAAGAAGGTTTTGACTTCTTACCACAGTGTCTTGAAAAAATGATACGTCTTCTTTCATAAAAGCAATCACCATGCGTTTTGTATATTTTTCCATCTCGTTAAAAAGAATTTCTGCACCGCGTGGATTTTTTTGGTAAAATACGCCTATTTCAGAGATCATATCTTGACCGCCTTCTTCCCTTTTGCCTGTATCTATAATAAATAACGTATCTTCAATCACCGGAGGGATTTTGACAAAAAGTTGATATATTCCTTTGAGAAACGCAAATTCTTTCCGATAATATATCACGCCACCCATACATGATGCGGTGTTTGAAAATCCCAAAGGATGAGATATAATCTTTTTTTCTACTTCATAAACGATATTATTCACGACATCTATCGTATGTTCTGTGTGAGTGAAAAAATATAATACCGCGCTCACTAAAGAAGCCAATTCTGCTGATACTGCATGAAAGACACAATCGCCTCTTTGAGGAATTGATGAATGAAAAGAATACTGAAATGGTCTGTCAACAAAGCGTATCTTTGATTGTTGCAAGTAGTGTGTAATAAGTGTGATGATGGTCTGAGTCCTCTGATCGTATGATGGGTGATCACACGGATAGACACTGCACCTGACGCGCATATCAAGAGCAGTACCGACCATGGGCTTGCCATACAGTATCCCTTGTTCTCCTGTCAAAATAAGGGATGCTGGAGCAGAATAAACGATTTTTTCTTTCTTTTTTTTAAACTTTTTCATATGATATAATGAAGATCTTCATACTCTATATACTCTTATGAGGAAAATATGAATATTATTATATACAATATGGTCTGGATGACATGGAATACACTTTTAGCATTGTTCAGTGTCATGCTCGGCTGGTTAGTATTCAAAAAGAAAAAAGCTCAAATACGATGGTTTTTAGTCATTATCTGGTTTCTTTTTATCCCCAATACTATTTATACCCTGACTGATCTTGCGCACTTAGCAGAACAGTGGATCATGCTCTATGGTATTGAAAAATACATCGTCGTGCTACAATATCTTTTTTTAATTGTACTTGGTACTGTAACTTTTGTAATAAGTCTTTATTTTTTTGAATGTATACTTACTTATCTTTTGCGAAAAAAAATTTCAGAATCTGTGACACATACTATTATAGGTTCTATGAATTTTATTATTGGTTTTGGAGTTGTTATGGGGCGA
>DATDVH010000057.1:0-3996 GCA_035290045.1 Patescibacteria group bacterium
CAGGAACTGTTGTTTGAATTGTTGGAGATGTGGTTGGATAGAGGTTTGTTTGCGCTGGAGGGATAACGGGCGGTTGAGTGATTGGTGGTTGTTCGTTTGTTTTTGAACTCAAGAAATAATAAGTAGTGGCGGTTGAGGCGACGGCAATAACGACTGCAAAAAGAAGAAGGACTGCGATGTTGATGAATGAAGGCGATCCATGACTATTCTGTTCAATATTTTTAGTATAGCAGAAAAAACAAAATGCAAGGGTTATTTTTCTTTTAATACGTAATAAGTTGCTTTCCCTTTTTCTTTTCTTTCAATGAGTCCTAGATCAATAAGTTTTTGGAGATCAAGCGATCGGGTAGCTTTTGCTCTTTGAGTAAAACTTGCATAATCTTGATGAGTAATAAATCCCTTTTTTTTAATACAGGTAAGTATTTTGAGATGATATGGCTGTAATTGTGTTTGGGGAGTAGAAGATATTCTTGGGAGTAATTCTTGGACTCGCAATAATTCATCAATAATTCCTTCAGTAAAATACTCAAGCCACAGGGTAAAATCTATTTTTTCTATCAATTCATAATAGTCCCCATATTCACCAACTGTTTGAAAGTATTTTGTCACGTTTTTATTGTAATAATTTTCAAAGCTGAAAAGGTTAAAGGTATTCAGTCCCATTTCAGCTAACAATACTTTTGTTGCCAGCCGTGTTGTTCTGCCATTACCATCCATGAAAGGATGAATAACAACCATCTGTTTATGAAAAATACCCGCAAGAATAAAAATATCTATCCGACCTTTATTCTTGTTTATAAACACTACAAGTTCTTCTATGAGGGATAGCACATCTTTTACATCTGGTGGTAAATAAACCACTTTTCTACTTTGTGGGTCATGCACTACGACTGGTTTTTGTCTTAATTTCCCTGATTCAAATGAAGGAATAAGTCCGTTAGTCACCTGTTTTTGGATTCTTAAAATAAGGTCAAGCGATACTTTTATTTTTCTTTCTCCAATTTTTTTATTCAAACTTTGTAGTGCTTTATTATAATTTAATATCTCATGCTCACTTGTTCTGATATGAGTTGGTTGTGATTTTAAAATCTTTTTAACTTCTGTTAAAGGAAGTATATTCCCCTCAATACTTGTTGAAGCATAGGCTGATATCGCTCGTGCGGTTTTTTCTAGTTCAATAAGTACCACGTTGGGGAATCGTTTATCATTAAGTTCGTGAATGAGGCTGTTAATACGTTTAATCTTGGTTAACAACTTATCAGTAATGGTATATTGAGGATCAAACATATAGGCGTATTATAGACGATTTTTAGACGAATAGCAAGAGATATGACCGATTTATTCTGTGCATTTGAAGGTGGAGAGAATTTTGACTTATTTTTTTAAAAAAATAATTTACTCGTTTCTTCTGTGGGCTTTTCGCAAAGAAAGTAAAAGAATTTTTTTGCGGATACGGAGATTTTTGGGTGTTACTTCAAGAAGCTCATCATCACCGATAAAATCAAGCGCTTGTTCAAGAGTAAGTTTTACAGGAGGAGTTAATGCGACTGAAACTCCTTCACCAGAAGAACGATTATTGGTTAATTTTTTTCCTTTGCATACATTTATCGGTACATCAACAGCACGATTTGAAACGCCGACAACCATACCTTCATATACGGTCTCGCCAGGTCCTATGAAAAGCTCTCCGCGCTCCTGCGCATTGACCAATCCATACGAAAGAGACGTGCCTCCGTGAGTGGCGATAAGGGCTCCGTTTCGCATCTGATTGACACGCTCTATTTTAGGAAAATATCCCAAAAAATAGGTATTCAGTACAGCAGTGCCCCGCGTCTTGGTAAGTAAGATGCTTCGAGCTCCCAATAGATTATTTTCTGATATTTTGTATTGTGCGGTAACCGTATTATTTTCAGTTTTCATATCAATAAGTTCTCCTTTTCGTCTCCCAAACTCTTCAGAAATCTGTCCAATAAATTCTTTGTTTGTTTGTATCATAACTTCTTCATATGGTTCATGCACAATTCCATCTATTTCTTTTTCAATAACTTGAGGACGTGATACTTGCAATTCAAAACCTTCACGACGCATATTTTCAATAAGAATTGAGAGATGAAGTTCGCCGCGTCCATGAATGATGAAATTTCCTCCTTCTGTATCAGAATCTATCTTCAAACCAAGATTAGTTTCCTTTTCTTTTAATAAACGTTCTTTTATCTGCTTTGAACTTCCCAACTGTCCTTCACGTCCTGCCAAAGGACTGGTATTGGCGCCCATCATGATTTTAATAGTTGGTTCATCAACATGTATTGTAGGCAAACTTATTGGATACGAAGGATCAGTGACTGTCTGTCCAATAGCAAGCTCACTAATACCAGCAATCGCCACTATATCTCCTGATACAACTGTATCCACTTCTTTTTTTTCAAGTCCTTCAAATGTATACAGTTTTTGTATTTTATATGTCCCTATAATACGTTCATCATCAATCAGAGAAATCATGTCATTTTTCTTGCACGTTCCTGAAACGATTTTACCAATAGAAAGTCTTCCAACATAATTATCATAGTCAAGAGTAGAGATCATCATTTGAAATGGTTTGTCAAGACCAACACAGACATCGGGAATTTCTTGTATGATGCTCTCAAAAAGAGGAGTGAGAGATCCTGGAGTATCAACAGAATAGTGATCTGGAAGAGTATAAAAAACCTTCCCGTCTCGCCCCACTGCATAAAGAGTGGTGAAATGAAGTGCTTGTTCATCATGTGCAAGGTCCAAAAAAAGATCTTCAATCTCTTTCATCACCTCACTCGGCCTACTGTCTTTTTTATCAATTTTGTTGATGACGACTATAATTTTAAGACGAGCTTCAAGTGCTTTTTTTAGTACAAATTTTGTCTGGGGAAGGGGACCTTCTGCGGCGTCAACGAGAAGAAGTGCGCCACTTGCCATATTGATAGTCCTTTCAACTTCGCCTCCAAAATCAGCATGTCCAGGAGTATCAATAATATTGATTTTTGTATCCTTATAAAATACTGCTGTATTTTTTGCCAGTATTGTAATGCCTTTTTCACGCTCTAGGGAATTGGAATCCATAATCAGTGTTTCTCCCATCTCTTTTTGATTTTCTCTAAATGTATGTGTTTGCTTAAGCAGTGCATCAACGAGCGTGGTCTTCCCATGATCAACGTGTGCAATGATAGCAATGTTTCGTATTGACATAAAAAAAACGCCTGATAAAAAGCGTATTTCTCTATTATACTACATAATAGGTAGTATTTGAGACGAGTATATGATATAATAAAGGCATTCTTCAAAAGAACCTCATTGTAGCTTCATGTAACAATGTATGAAGTTCATATGAGTAACATTTGATGAGGAACCATAAGTGAGAGGAGGTGAAGTATGTATGGATCAAAATAAATTATTTGTAGGAAATCTTCCCTGGTCAATGAGTAGTCATTCATTGCAAGAATTATTTTCTCAATACGGAGAGATAGCAGAATGTATTATTATATCTGATCGCGCAACAGGAAGATCAAAAGGATTTGGATTTGTGACTTTCAAGGATAAAGAAAGCGCATCAAAAGCAATCGCAGAAATGAATGAAAAAGAAGTAGACGGTAGAAAATTAGTGGTAAATGTTGCAAAACCAAGAGAAGATAGGGGAGGATTTAGGAGAAATAATAATTTCTCAAACAATAGAGGATATTAATCCGACTCTCTGCAATAACTGATTATTGAAATTTTTTAATAGTCATTCAATATATGGGAGGAGTACATTATCAATAAAGATAGTCTCCTCCCATTTTATATATCCATCATAGTTCCCCAGCCGTTACGGATATGAAGTACAGTGTGTCTAGGACCCGATAGATCCGATACAGTTACAAAACTGTATGAAAGGATCATATAATGGCTCGTCTATGCGAGCATACAAAATCATTCCGTGTCCAGAACTGAAAGGATACTCTTTAAGCCGTGAAGCAGAAAGGAGGT
>DATDVH010000058.1:0-5257 GCA_035290045.1 Patescibacteria group bacterium
ACCTCCTTTCTGCTTCACGGCTTAAAGAGTATCCTTTCAGTTCTGGACACGGAATGATTTTGTATGCTCGCATAGACGAGCCATTATATGATCCTTTCATACAGTTTTGTAACTGTATCGGATCTATCGGGTCCTAGACAAACTTTTTTTTGAGCAGATTCCGTCGCTCAATTTAATACAAGTCAACCTATTATTTTTACTTATTATATCGTATACTTTTTTTATGAATGAGCAAAAAGAAGATTTTGTCGGATTTTTCAGAAAAAAAAGTCATTATTTTTTTACCGGAGTTTTTAATATCTTTATATTTTTCCCCTACTATTTTTCAGTCATCCAGTTAGTTAAAACACTTTTTTATCCATGGAAAAAATTAGTCACGGTAAAAAAACGCGCGGGATTTTCTTTTGAGGAATGGGCGGGAAGAATTAGTTTTAACGTGATTTCATCAGGTATAGGAGTGGTGATGCGAGGGATTGTCTTATTTATATATATAATTGTAGAGATGGTGTATGTTTTGAGTCTTCCGTTTATCGTCGTGTTTTTTTTAGTTTTTACTCCCTTTGGTTATGTATTACATTCTCTCAAAAAACCAGACTTTGAAAAAAAAGAATTTCTCAAAACTGATTTTATCAAAAAGCGGCTTTTATCGCAGGAAAATAGACAAATTGTTGAAAAATGGTTTGAGACATATTATACGACTTATATTCACCGACCCCCGTGGTGGACACTCACGTCGCTTTTCTCAATTCCACCTCTTGGACGCGATTGGAGTATGGGATATACTCCCACAGTAGATCAGTATTCAGAAGAACTCACCAAACCAAAAAGACATTTTAAGGATTTGGTAGATCGCGAGAAGGAGATACGTCATCTGACTCTGGCGCTTTCAAAATCTGAGGAAGCGAATGTGATTGTGGTAGGAGATGAAGGAGTGGGTAAACACACGATTATAGAGGGTTTGGCAAAGCGTATATATGAGGGCAAAGTCAGTCCTCTCTTGGCATATAAACGTATTCTTAAGATAGATATAGAGCAGATCATCAGTCAGTCGGTTGATACCTCTCAAAAAGAGGCGCTCTTGAAAAGTATTTTTCAGGAAGCTCAGGCGGCTGGGAATATCATCATTTGTATAGATAATTTTGATAAATATATATCAGGTGTATCTTCAGATCGCATTGATTTGACGACGACTATCGCATCTTATGCGCGATCTAGGAAAATACAGTTTATCGCGATCACGACGCCCTTTTTCTATCAAAAATTTGTTATGTCCAACGATACTATTCATCGTCTTTTTGAGAAAATAGACGTCTATGAGATCAGTGTTGCTGAGGCGATGGAGGTTTTGATAAAAACGGCTATTGATATGGAGCTCCATTTCCAATTGATCATTCCGTATGAGACAATCAAAGAAACCATTGAAAAAAGCAATTTTTACATAACGACTATCCCCTTTCCTGAAAAAGCATTATCACTTCTTGATGAGTCATGCGTCTATTTTAAGAGCATTCAGAAAAGAGAAAAGACTTCAGAAAAAGGGAGCGTGAGAATTACCCCAGATATCATAGATACAGTACTGACTAAAAAAACCCATATTCCGATTACGCTGGATACGCAATTTAAGGAGAAACTACTGAAGATTGAAGTAGTGCTTGGAGAACATATTATCGCACAGAGAGAGTCTATAGCACAACTTTCCTCAACCTTGAGAAAGTCTTTTACTCTTGCGTCATCAAGAAAAAAACCTCTTGCAAGTTTTCTCTTTTTGGGTCCGACAGGCGTCGGTAAAACAGAAACGGCAAAAACCTTGAGTAAAGTATTTTTTGGATCAACTGGCTATTTGATCAGATTGGATATGTCTTTTTATCAATCAATCACTGATATTCCCGCACTCATTGGATCTATGCAGACAGGTAATCCTGGTATATTGACTATGGCAGTGCGAGAAAGACCTTATGGCGTGTTACTTTTGGACGAGATTGAGAAGGCGCATGTTGATTTGATAAATATTTTTTTGACCGTGCTTGATGAAGGATATTTCATTGATGGGTATGGTAAACGGGTAGATTGTAAAAATCTCATGGTGATCGCAACATCTAACGCCGGAGCTGATGTTATTTTCCAGCAAAACACGGTAGGATATAAAGCACAAAATACTGCACTTCTTCAAAAAGAACTTATCAATCATTTAGTTAGCGCGCGGATTTTCACACCAGAGTTTCTCAACCGTTTTGATGGGGTGATTGTATATCATACGTTGCAGAAAGAGGCATTATTACTGCTTGCAAAAAAGATGCTTGACAGTATTGGTCGTGATATGTATCGTATGCATGGTATTGCTTTACGTATCACCGAGGAATTTATGCATGATTTGATTGATAAAGGATATGATCAACAATTTGGAGCGCGTCATATGGCGCGGGTGATCAGAGATGAAGTGGAAGATAAAGTGGCACAGATGATTTTGTCAAACAAGGTGGTGAAAGGAGGAACGGTGACGTTTTAATTTATGATTTTTTATGTTAAAAATCTATTTTACTGCATCAATGACTTCAGGAGGAGGTTTGGAGGAAAATTACCGACATATCATAGCATGTTTAGAAAAAAGCGGTATTATGCTTATTTCAGGACAACAAATTATTGATCAAAGACTTTCAGCGCAAGAGGCCCAGCTTTCAAGCGGACAGATTTTCAAACGAGAACGAAAACGTATAGATGAAGCTGATGTGGTGATCAGTGAAGTGACTATCCCCTCAACTGGGGTAGGAGGTGAGATTGTCTATGCGTTAACTCAAAAAAAACCAGTACTTGCTTTGGTCTTTAAGGAAAATGAAGATAAGATATCTCCAATGGTTGAGGGCAATCCTTCAGAAAATCTATTTTTGGAACATTATAATTTTGACAATCTTCATATTATCCTGAAGCATTTTATTACTCATATGCGTAGGGTGCGCAATAGAAAGGGAAAGTTAATCGTGATTGATGGAGCTGATGGTTCGGGAAAGACGACACAAGCCACTCTTTTAGTTGATTTTCTTAAAGAGAAAAAAATACCTGTGAAATATTTTGATTTTCCTCGTTATTATACTTCCTTTCATGGAAAGACAATCGCACAATTTTTAAGAGGCGAATTCGGACAGCTTAATACAATATCCCCCTATCTTATATCTTTGGCATATGCGCTTGATCGTGCGTCTGTGAAGGAAGAAATGGATGAGTTTTTGGAAAAGGGAGGAGTGATTGTATGCAATAGATATGCCACATCAACTATGGCTCATCAGACAGCACGTTTGAAAAATGAAAAAGAAAAAAGCATTTTTCTCAAATGGATTTATGAATTAGAATATAAAATACATAAGATTCCAAAAGAAGATATAGTCATTTATCTCACCGTTCCATGGAAAATTGGAACACGGTTAATTAGTAAAAAAGAAAAAAGAAACTATTTACAGGGGAATGTCGTTGATATTGCAGAACGTGATGAGAGGCATCGTATTGAATCAGAAAAAATGTATCAATGGCTTGCGCGAAAATATAATCATTGGATAACTATTGAATGCGTCGCACACGAAAAAATGCTTTCTCCCCAAAAAATACATACAAAAATTGTCAACAGGGTAAAAAATATGTTTCTGATATGTGATGAGATATAAACCGTATTTGACTTTTTTTATTCTATGTTATACTTTATGTGAATTATGGACAAAAAATTTGTATTTTTGATTGGCGTATTTTTTGTGCTATTTGGTCTTTTTATATCGCTTATTCTTTTTGAAAAACCATTAGTAAGACTCACTCGAGCAAAGCTTGATCAACCATCAGCTGAAAAATCAATCATATTTGCATGGCCATTGAAAGTGGTTGCAGATAGTCGGAGTGAAAGTGTGATTACTGTTTTTGCTCGTAACGAGAATAGCGATGAATTATCCAATAGAACTATTACCCTCGCTTCCTCAATAGGACAATTAGTTGAGTCGACAGCAGTGACAGATAAACTTGGGAAGGCAGAGTTTAGAATACGATCATCTACGATTGGTCTCGCAGATCTTAAGGCGGTTATAGACAATACAACTCCAGTAAATCAGACAGTAGTTATAGAATTTATTTCCTCAGAAAAGGGGCAATGACCAAAATAAAAAAGGCAATTATTCCAGCCGCGGGGTTTGGTACACGGTTTCTCCCACAGACCAAGGCAATGCCGAAGGAGATGCTTCCTGTCGTAGATAAGCCAGTTATTCAATATGTGGTTGAGGATGCGATTGCCGCAGGAATTGAAGATATTATCATTGTTACTGGCTGGAGCAAGCGAGCGATTGAAGATCATTTTGATAGTCCCAACGCAGAACTAGTGCGTAATCTTGAACAAGGGAAGAAATTACAGATGCTTGATGAGATCAGAGCTATCTCTAACCTTGCTAATTTTATTTATGTCAGACAAAAAGGCCCGTATGGTAATGCAACGCCCATCAAATCAGCCCAACATATCGTTGAAAATGAACCATTTCTTGTGCTGTGGGGTGATGATTTTGTGTGGGCTAAACCCTCACGGGCAAAACAATTAGTAGACGCATACGAAAAATACCAAGCAACCATACTGTGCGGTATTCGTACTGATAAAAAAGAAGATGCTGATCGTTATGGATTTATTAAAGGCACAGAATTGGGCGGAGGAATCTGGAAAGTGGATGGACTCATTGAAAAACCCGGTGTTGAAAAGAAACCATCAGAGCTTGCTATTGTTTCCGGGTATGTGCTGACGCCAGATATATTCCCCATCTTAAAAAGCCAAAAACCCGGTCGCGGTGGCGAATATTATCTTCCTGAAGCAATTGATCTATTGGCAAAAAAACATCCGGTCTATGCGGTGGAGATCCAAAATGGCAAATATTATGATACAGGTAATAAATTAGAATATATGAAAACTGTCGTTGAGTTTGCGCTTACTCATAAAGAGATCAATGGAAACTTTCGTGAGTTTTTAAGGGGGTTGAAAATCTGATTTCAAGTAACATATTTAGAGACAATATGTTCAAAATATTGTTTTACTATATCTTTAGATGGTAAAGTTTCATTTTCAACAGGAGTGATCTCAAAGCTTAAAAGGTCATCAAAATACACGAGCTGTTGAAGAAATAATTTGGAGTTGAAAAGTCCCTGATACATTTTTTCAGCAGCAATAACAATCTCCGATAGTGATATATATTTATTCTTGAGAATAGTATAAAGATCAAAATAATCTCTATATTCTCCTCGTCTG
>DATDVH010000059.1:0-17843 GCA_035290045.1 Patescibacteria group bacterium
TAGGTTTTTTTGGAACTGTAATACTGAAATTGTTTGCCGAACCATTTGATTTCTTCAAACAAGTAGCTGAAAACTGGAATAAGTAAACCTTTTTAATTTCTTTGTATCTTATGTATCGGATGATAATGAAAACGATTTTCTGCGATAAAAATACCGATAAAAATAAAAATTGCTCCTAACCCATAATATATATTCGGGAATTCTGAAAGGAGAAGCATGCCCAACACCAAACCAGTAAGCGGATCTATATAATAGAAAATCCCCACCTCCTGGGCTTTTACTTTACTTATACCCCAATTAAATAAAAAATATGCAAGAGCTGAAGAGAAAAAAATACCAAACACAATTCCAATCCAACCATCTCTTTGCAGTTGACTGACCGACCATGTTGCAGATTCTCTCAACGCAAAAGGCAGAAACATGAAAGATCCTAATATAAACTCCAAAAAAGTCAGCTGAACCACACTCATTCTTTTCATGATGGATTTATTCAAAAGAGGTTTTATCACCATACCAGATATAGTAGAAATCACCAAAAAAAAATTACCTTTGACTGCGAGGTTCATCGCGATTTTGCCTGTCAGAAGCAACGGATAAAACACGATTAACAAAACTCCGACACCGCTCAACATCATACCACATAACACTTTTAGTTTGATTTTTTCCCTTAAAAAAAACACCGATCCGAGAAAAAGAAAAACAGGCGCTGAAGATAAAATAAGGGGAGCATTGATACTTGGCGTATCTTGTAATCCTATGAAGAAAAAACCTATATGTAAAGCTATTCCAAAAAATGCAGACGCACCTATATAACTCCATTCTAACACAGTTAACCTGCTCCATCTGGGGATAACAAAAGGTAGAAAAAGCAAACCTGCAATAAAGAAACGGATAAACGCAAGAGTGAAAGGAGGTATTTCTTGCAACGCAAGTTTGAAAATGGACGGAGCCGCACCCCAAATCACATTTGCGATAACCAGGGCAAAAACTGGATTGCGCAAAACGTTTTTCATTTTTAATTTTTAATTTTTTTCCTACTGATATACACTATCAACTCTCCAATAATCCCAGTCATGATAATCTGTATACCCACTATAATCAAAAGAATAGCAAAAAGCAAAAGAGGACGGCGATACAGCAACTTGCCATAAAATACCCGCTCAATAGTCATATAAAACGATAGTAAAAATCCACTACTAAAAAACGCTCCGCCAATGCTTCCGAAAAAATGGAGTGGTTTTTCTGCAAAACGATAAATAAAATAGGTGGTAATCGTATCAATCAATCCAAAAAAAAGGCGAAAAAATCCATACTTTGATACTCCATGCAATCGAGGAGTATGTCTAACTATTAGTTCAGTTGTTTTAAATCCAGCGTTATCCGCTATATGAGGAAGAAACCGATAATTGTCTCCATACAGTGGAATTTCTTCAAGTACTATCCGCTTCATTGCTTTTAATCCGCAATTCATATCGTGAAACTTTGATCCTAAAAAAAGCCGAATAATAAACCAGTTAAAAATAGAGGAGGGGAGTGTCTTACCGATAGCATCTTTTCTATCGCGTCGCCACCCATTCACGAGATCATATCCCTCATGTATCTTTTCACATAAAAGAGGAATATCAGCAGGATCATTTTGCAAGTCAGCATCTATAAAAACGATAATATCTCCTCTCGATGCATTGACACCGCTGAATAATGCCTTTCCTTTTCCCAAACGTTTGCGATGAGTTGTGAGAATAATCTGTTCTGAACTTTTAATTTTTAATTTTGAAGTATCCATTGATCCATCATCCACAAAAATCATTTCGTATTCATATCTTTTCAGCTCCTGAGTTATTTTTCTACATAACGGTTCAAGTGTGTTTTCTTCATTATAAAAAGGTATAATAATTGAGATCATAGAATGATAGTATATCATCTCATCCTTTTATATACTTCAATTCCATTTTGATTGAATATATTTTCAAATAAAGGGCTTTTTTGTAATTCTTTATAATACCCGTCAATCGTGTCTTTTAAACCTTTTGTATTGTATGGATAATGTCTTGATTCAATCTCAACTGTCCGTATGATGACATAATCCGCCAATACATAACGATTATCAAACAAGTAAAAAGTCTTTCTATCAGTAAAATAAGGTGCGATTTTTGGCGTTGATGAGATAATGAGATTTTCATTTTTGAGGGTCTTTCTCCACAGTTGAATATAACGGAGTTGATATGCAGGGGATATATATACAACTTTCTCACGGGAAAACGGAAATGGACTCTTGAAATAACTCATGACACCTGTTGCGATAAGAATAGGCAAAGAGATCATCAAAGGAGTGATACATGGCAATTTCCTCATCAGCCGTCTTGCACCATATATTCCTGCGATAAACACAAAAGGAGTGATAACCGCAGTATAATGAAAAAAAATATTTCTCATGTTCCAATTATTACTCAAGAGATTTATCGCAAACTCAGGAAGAGTAATCACGCTCCATAATGGAGCAAGAAGTGAAAAAAAGACTAATGGAGCTGATAGCACAAATAGATAGCGCGCCGTATCGCTATGGAAAATGCGTTGTATCACTTCATCAGGATGTGTGATAATTCCTCCTATCACTCCTTGGGGAGTGGCGCCGAACTCTTCGTACCGAGACAGTGCAAAATGCGAGCTTTGTCGGAAAAAGGGAATGATAATCCAAATAGATTCAATAAACCAAAATATACTCACAATAGCAATGAGTGATCCAAAAAAAAGAGTTTGTCTCTGTGATTTTTTGATTCCGTTAAAAATAAAAAATGCCCCAAAAAACATCGTCGTGAGCGCCACATTTTCTTTGGCAAAAAGAGAAAGGATAAAAAATATAAAACTTGTTCTATATCGCCGTCTCACTGCAAAGTACGTCATAAAAAGAAGAAATATCGTTGATACAGTCACTGCATGAAAATCAAAAAGGATAGCGCGTTGCAGTGGAACGTACATAAGATACGCACAAGAAAAAGTAAGAGATAATCCCCGAGAACGGACGACATACCGAGAAAGGAGATAGACTGCTAAAGCGCCCAAAGCAATAATAACGCTTTGCAAAACGAGTAATGTCTCAGGTCCTTGGTAAATAAAATAAAAAGGCGCAAACAAAACCAAAAGAATATCGTTATGAATGGCCATACGCTTGAAAGTATTAACACCTGTAGGGTTAGTCAATTCAAGAAGACGACCGCGAAACGTATTATATATTGTCTGATCCATAATACCCAAATCATAATAACTTGAGTTAAATGTCCAATGTCGCATGAGCGAAAGGTATGAAAAATAAAAAGAGAAGAAAATAATCAACACGAAAAGAATACAGAGATATTTGTGTTTTTTCAAAAAAAATATCATCCGCATCCCCTCATTATAACGGATTTTGATATTTTTTAGGTTTTGGATCAGTCAATAAGACTTCATTTTGCCCTGTCTGCCGACAGGCTGAAAGTCCTGATCTAAAGCACGAAGGACGAAGCGTTATGCCGCTGAAAGATGAAACAAAATTCAGGTTAACTATTACTTTTTAATGTAGAATGAGATTATGACAACAAATAACATGAAAACTAATCATAAGATCATACGAGGCGATTCAAGGCGAATGAAAGAATTGACAGATAATTCAACTCATTTGGTCATAACCTCGCCACCTTATTGGCAATTAAAAGACTATGGCACCGATAATCAAATTGGTTATCATGACAGTTATGAAAATTATATAAACAATCTAAATTTAGTTTGGCAAGAATGCTACCGAGTTTTAGAAAACGGCTGTCGTTTATGTATTAATATTGGAGATCAGTTCGCTCGTTCGGTTTATTATGGACGATATAAGGTCATACCGATAAGAACGGAAATTATTAAATTTTGCGAAACCGTCGGTTTTGACTATATGGGATCCGTTATCTGGCAAAAGACTACTACCATGAACACAACGGGCGGAGCAACAATAATGGGATCTTTCCCTTATCCTCGAAATGGAATAATTAAACTTGACTATGAATTTATTTTGATATTTAAAAAAAATGGGGAACCGCAAAAATTGAATAAAGAATTGAAAGAATTATCAAAACTCACCAAAGAAGAATGGAATTTATATTTTCAGGGTCATTGGCATTTTAATGGAGTAAGACAAAACGACCATATCGCAATGTTTCCAGAGGAATTGCCAAAAAGATTGATAAAAATGTTTTCTTTCGTTGGCGACACAATATTGGATCCATTCATGGGTAGCGGCACAACAGCGTTGGCCGCGAGGAATTTGAGTCGTAATTCAGTTGGCTACGAAATAAATAAAAAATTCATAAATACAATCAAGCAAAAATTAGAGTTTAACGCTAACAAAATGTTTGATAATTCCACTGTAAATTTTACAGATCAAGGAAATACAAAGGACGATTATACCGAAGAAATCTCTAAGTTGCCCTATATTTTCAAAGACCCGATTAAACTTGATAGAAAAATGAATCCAAAAAAATTACAATTTGGATCAAAAATAGACGATAGTAAAACGGAAAGAATCGATTTTTTTACCGTAAAAGAAATAATAGACCCAAAGACCATTAAATTGAATAACAATTTAGTTATTAAATTATTAGGTATAAAAATTAATCCTGAAAAAATCGAAGACGCTAAAAAATATTTATTAAACAAAACCAGCAGACAAAGAGTCTTTTTAAGATTTGATAATCTAAAATACGATACAGAAAATAATTTATTATGTTATTTATATCTACAAAATAAAACTTTTATTAACGCTCATTTGATTAAAGAAGGTTATGTTTTTGTTAATAATGAAATTGATTACAAATATAAAGAAAAATTTATTAATTTATCTCAAAATCATTATGAAAAATAAAACATCAAAGAAATTTTCAACCGATTTTGGCAAAAAGGAAAAGGTATTAAATTATGCTTGCCAAACTTATCAATTGTCTCGACCAAATAAAGTCGGTGCGGTAATGGCGTTAATAAGAGAATGCCAACCCAAAACAATCGACGAGTGGGAAAAATGGTATTTTGAAAAAGCATTTACTGAAAGTAAAAAACCCATAAAGATAACAACAGAAATTTTGGAAGAGTTGGGCGAACGTTTGCATGATAAAATTACTGAGGTCGTAATACCGGAATGGCAAGCCGCTTTTAGTGAATTGTCGCTACAAGATTGCAAAGATTATATTTATAACTTAACAATAAATCGCACTTTCGATGGTTTTATTCGTGAAAAATCTGTAGTAAATGACGGATTAGCAAAACATTTTCCAGAAGTAAAATTTATTGAGAGCAACAACGATCTTGATCATGCTGGCGATATAGATTATTTAGGATTTGTGGACGATAAAGCTTTCGGCATACAAATCAAACCGATAACTGCAAAAGCGAATTTTGGCAATTATTCCATAACCGAAAGAATGAAAGCAAACTTTCTTGATTTTGAGAAAAAATATCAAGGCAAGGTATTTATTGTTTTTAGTTTAGATGGAGAAATTGGCAATAAAAACGTAATTAAAGAAATTGAAGTGGAAATAAACAGATTGAAAAAATAAGGAGTTTTTAATTTTGGGCATTCACCCCGCTTATTTTATAGATAATTGGGAATTTAAAATTTCTCCTTCTTGTTTCCCGAATGATACTTTTTATGCACCTCCTTCAACCGCACATTGGTAACATGAGTATAGATTTGCGTCGTAGAAATATTTTTGTGTCCCAACATCTCCTGCACAGAACGAATATCAGCGCCATGCGAAAGCAAATCAGTCGCAAATGAATGACGCAGAACATGAGGTCCAATACGAAATATGATTCCAACTTTTTTTCTATATTTTTCAATCAA
This sequence comes from Patescibacteria group bacterium, assembly GCA_035290045.1. GTDB lineage: Bacteria > Patescibacteriota > Microgenomatia > UBA1406 > HO2-37-13b > DATDVH01. Next base: position 5,855 of record DATDVH010000059.1, read on the forward strand.
TCGTTCAATAGATCGCGCGGTGAGACGAACTTGCTCATGACTTAATCCTTCAAGAATCTGCTGTTCTTTTGTCTTGATTTTTGGCCCTGAATAGCGGATAAATACCGGATGATACGCATCGCATCTTTTTTCAATATAACGAGAGAGCCAAAGCACTGCGCTCTCTGATAAAAATACCACGCGCGCACGACCTCCTTTTCCTATGATACCAAATTCTTTCGTATCAAAATTGACTTGATCGCGATTAAGCCCGACTAACTCTGATACACGAAGGCCTGTTGAGAAAAGTAATTCTAGAATAGCCCGATCTCTCATTCCGCGAATTGTTTTTACATCAGGGGAAACGATGAGATTTTTTACCTCATCTTCTGTCAAAAATTTGATAGTCCGATCGCGAGCCTTGCCGAGTTCTATCATTTCAGGAGACATAACGGAAAGTTTTTTCCTAAGAAGATATTTTAAAAAAGTGCGAATGGCAACGAGAAAATAGTTTTGCGTTTGTTTTTTAAGTTCTCCCTTGGCAGGATTACGATATTCACGCGAGAGATAAAGGCGAAAATCACGAATAGTATCATCAGTAATTTTCTCAACGCGATATTCTTTTGTCTGATTTTTATTCAATAACCATTGTATAAAAAAACGGAGATAATATGCATACATACGGATCGTACGGAGAGAAAGATTCCGATCAAGCTCACTATATTCAAGAAACTGTATCAACGCTTCATTTATATCCATATATCATATATTAAACGACATCATATAGATAAAGTCAACTGTCCGATTGCATTTTATCTCTATAAGTTTTATAGTGGTTATTATGATTGATAATACGAGAGAACAATCGATCCCGCCTCATCAGAAAGAGATTGATTTACAGCGCAAGATAGAAAAACTGAGCGAAGACAATGCTCGTCTGCGACAAATTATAGAAGATCAAAAACTACAAATAAATACATTGAGGCAAGAAGTAGCATATGATGATCTTACCGGATTATATAAGAGAAAATTTTTTAACAGACGATTAGATGAAGAATTTTCAAAGCTTGGGGACAATCAAGAAAGACGAACAGATGATACACTCAAACATATCAGCATTGTTTTTCTGGATATAGATCATTTCAAAAATATTAACGACACAAAAGGACATGCAAAAGGAGACGCTGTTTTAAAAAAAGTAGGAAATACGTTGTCTTCCAACGTCCGAGAAAGCGATCTTGTCTGCCGATGGGGAGGAGAGGAGATGGTAATTGCGTTATTGGGAGCAGACGAGTCAGAATCAGCAAAGATTGCAGAAACATTACGAAGTGTTATTGAAAAAGAGGTCGGTGTCACCACAAGCATAGGAATTGCAAGCTACAATGAGGGGATTTCGCCCGACGAATTAATTGATAGAGCCGATCAAACAATGTACAAAGCCAAACATAAACCAGGGGGAAGAAATTGTGTAGAATTATACTCAAATTTAACTCCAGAAGATCTTAACAAATATCAACCTTCCAAAAAATAACAGTCTTTTCCATGTCTTTATGTCAGACATTATTTATCTTTTTAGCCCACCCCACTCAAGCATGGTAAATCCTTCTCGCACAACATGAGGAAGATTTTGCGGCTTCAATGTATACGACGGTTTAGATTGAAGCGGAAGATAATCTAAAAATAAACGATATATGCTTTTTGGCTGTGGAGTGATATGCATAGGAATAATTTTATTCATATCCGCGGTTTGCAAAAACGCAATTCTATAATAAGGCGCATCTTTTTGCATCATTTCAGGCAACCAATAACTCATCATGTCTACTTTTTCTTTTCTGGTAAATCCGATCTGATCAAGCGTCTGGTTCATAAAGTTTTCTACATTATTTTTCTGAACTATCCAGCCCTGTGTGGGTTCAGGATATGTGCTATTCAGACTTTGGCCTGCCCAGTAAAGATAGGGATAAGAATTATTTTTACACGCATATTGAGCGTATTCTGACCCTTTTCTCGCACTATCAATATCTTTACAATTGGTGTATTGTGTTTGTAAATCTATAAGCGTTCCGTTCGGATAAGCTAATACATCCCAACCATCATGATATGTTGGAATACTCACATCAAAATGTATCGGTACTGTAAACTGCGCATGCACTCTAGTTGGTTCTACTGGGTAAAAATAAACAACTGGTTTACCACATCCTCCCTCAAGCTTAAAGTCGTACTCACCTAATACAACCCATCTTCCCCAATAATCTTTAAAAAAGATCAAAGGATTTTTGCTTATGTATTCATCATATGACGGTTTTTTTCTCTCATTTACTGCGATAAAGATTTCCTCATCCATTCTTGTCTTTGTATCAAATTGCGCTTTGTAAAGCGGATGATTTTTATCTATGAGTATATACAGTTCGCCATAAGAAGAATTTCCAATTTTTTGCAACTCTTGATCTGATATATTTTTTACCAGTAAGGTATTCGTGTCTACTGCGCACCCGCCAGGAAGCGCAAGATCATAGGTGTCATATAGTCTATCCTGAGTTTGAATTTCTTGCTTGGTTAGTCTCAAACTTGGTCTTTGAGGATAATCTGGAGAAGATAGTGCATTTTGCGGTTTTTCAGTTGACGTAGATTTGAGATATTGTAAGTAATCAGCATATTCTTTTTTATAGCGATCTCTCGCTTTAATATAGCTTTCTGTCTTCTGAGGATTTGCCTCATCGTATGAGAATGAAAGTCCTGTAGAGTCAACCACAATAACTCCTGTTCTACCGTCAATATATTGGTCTTCATCTTCTACTTTTACTGGCTTGTCATATGCTGTCATATAAAATACAAGCTTTTGATTTGTTGATCTGAGAGCCTTATATTGAGTAAAATCCATAATAAGATTATCTCCATCTGCTAATAATTCATTCTTATTAAGAGAAAAACGCTCGTTCAGTGCAATGATTGACGCATGGTCTGAATCCAATCTGTCAATTTTACTTATTTTACTATTGTTTATTTCGTATAAAGGATCTGCATTATATGGCTCTATGTTTGCATCGTCAAAAATATAAGTTTCTTGATCTTTTGAGGCAAAAATATATACTCCCCACCCAGATGGATCATTTGGTTCACGTAGTGCTACATATCGTATATAACCCTTATACTTTCCTTGTGTGTATGTTCCTGCTTCATAATAAAAAACTTTAGGATTATCATTGTTGAGCTTTTCCTCTTCGGTAAGAATAATCAATCCTAAATCTTGATCAAGTTTTTTCACCGTACCTGTGAATAAATTGTTATCAGAAGGTGGATTTGTGATCGGAGGAAGAGGTCTATTTATAGTGGAAGGTGAAAATTGTTGATAGGGAGAAAACAATTCATTTTTACTAAAAAAATACACTCCTATTAGCAAAAATAATAAAATAACAAAACCAATAATATGATAAAAGTACTTATTATGCTTTTTGGTGCTTTCCTTAATAAGAACAGATGTAGAGGAAGAGACTGCCTGATTTGACTGAATATCCATAAAAATAAGTATTACACATATGCATACAATTATCAAGGTTCAGCATAACCTCACTTTTCATGATAAGGATAAGTTATAATAATATTATCTAAAAGGAAGGGTCGCATAGCGGCCGAGTGCGCGCGCTTGTCCCGCACAAGGCGGGATGCCGTTTGCGGCAGAAAGCGCTTTTTGATAATATATTATGTTGTATGTCTATATATTAAAAAGTAACAAAACAAACCGATATTATATTCGACATACAGAAAATATAGAGAAAAGATTGATAATACATAATCGAGGAAGAGTAAGATCAACAAAAAACGGTATTCCATGGAAAGTCATCTACACCGAAAAATGTACAAACAGATCAATAGCATATCAAAGAGAAATGCAGATAAAAAAATATAAAGGCGGTATTCAGTTTAAAAAACTTATTAGTTCTAAATAAAATAGGAAGGGTCGCATAGCGGCCGAGTGCGCGCGCTTGGAAAGCGCGTAGGGGAGACCCTCGCGGGTTCGAATCCCGCCCCTTCCGCCAATTTTCAGAATTCGGATTTTGGGCGAATGTTGCCTCGCCCCGCCTTTGGCGGGGCTCCGCTTCGGCTCGCCAAGTTTATAATAATTTAGTATCATTGTAGTAAGGATTGGGGCTTAATCCCATAACATAACCTTATAACAATCATAGTATTTTATGGCAAGCAAGTCAAACGAAATATCAACAATATCGGCAAACATAAAGAAAGCTCGAAACAAAAATGGCATTTCGCAGGATAGGTTGTCAAAAATGGCAAATGTCGCCTATAACACCATTATTAAGAAAAGATGGTTTCAGTTCAATACATCATGCAATCGGCGCATATCATAAACAAAATCATATATACTCATCATAGTTCAGTTTGCAAAGCATCATTTGACCACGGGTTAAAAAATGTTAAAATGAATGAATGGAGAAAATGAACAAAAAATATTATTTATCATTTTTAATTATTATTATACTTTTCGGTATTTTATTCTTTGTACCAAACAAAAGGGATAACAACAGAATGAAAGATCAAAAGAAAACATCTCAGAAACCTGCAAAAAAAATCACTCAATCTACTGTTCCTACTCTCATAATTGATAAAAATAAACACTACGCTGCGATACTTGAAACAACTGCGGGAATTATTGAGCTATCCCTTTTTGCCGACAAAACTCCAATCACTGTCAATAACTTTATCACACTTACCAAAAAAAAATTTTATAATAAGACTATTTTTCATCGGGTGATAAAAGGTTTTATGATACAGGGAGGAGATCCCAAAGGTAATGGCACAGGAGGCCCGGGATATCAGTTTGACGATGAACCATTTGAAGGAGAATATATGAGAGGAATTGTGGCTATGGCAAATGCAGGTCCCAATACGAATGGAAGTCAATTTTTCATCATGCATCAGGATAATCCGCTTCCCAAAAATTACGTCATTTTCGGAAAAATCACAAAAGGAATTGAAGTGGTTGATAAAATTGCTGAATCAAAAGTTGAGTCAAATGAAGGAGGCGAATTATCCAAACCAACGATTCCTATAACAATCAATTCTATAACGATAAAATAATCAGAAGATAGAAAATAATAGGTTTAATCTCAACACTATATGAGTAAAATAAACTCTCTTGCGACAAAAAACGGAGAGACTCGCTCTCTTGGAATCACCATTTATTTTATTACGAGTAATAAAGATAAGTTTTTAGAAGCACAACTTATCATACCTGAATTGGCTCAACTTAATATTAACCTTGATGAAATTCAAGATAATAACCCGAGAAAAATCATTGCATATAAGTTAGAACAAGCACAAAAACATCATCATGGCTCCTTCATAGTTGAAGACACCTCTCTTTATTTCCATTGTCTCAATAAAACATTGCCAGGCCCTTTTATCAAGTATTTTATAAAAGCTATTGGCAATAATGGGCTGTATGCACTCTGTAAAAAATTCAACGATTATAGAGCAGTAGTAAAAACCATAATCGGTTATTATGACGCCATACCAAAGGAAAATATTTTTTTTGAAGGAAGTCTTAAGGGTTCAATCGTCAATCCTATTGGAACATATGGTTTTGGATGGGATATGATTTTTTTGGCCGATGGATATTCACATACATTTGCCCAAATGACTCGTAAGGAAAAAACATCTGTGAGCATGCGTACTCTTGGATTTGAAAAATTGAAAAAACACTTCACAAAAAACGATTGACAGGTTATCATAAATATGATATTGTAACTATATATGTCAAAACAGAAAATCCTTATCATAGAAGATGATATGTATATACGCGATGTTTATGAAGAGATTTTGACAAAAGCAGGATATGAGATCATAACCGCAGTTGATGGACAAGAAGGCGTCATAAAAGCACAAGAAGGTGGTTACTCAATTATTCTCCTTGATGTCATGATGCCTAAGCTTGACGGACTCGGAGTGCTACGCGAACTCAAAGAAAACCCTCCAAGACAAACAAATGGTCATATTGTTCTTCTCACTAATTTAGCACATAATACCATCATTGAAGAAGCACAAAAACTTGGAGCCTTCACCTATTTTGTAAAATCAGATTTAAATCCAGATGAACTGGTAGATAAGGTAAACAAACTACTCCAAACGAACTAAAACAATTCATATACCCTACTCTGTATACAAAAGAGTAGAACATAAAAAGACTATTGCAATAACATAATCTGTATTTATACTGTCCTATAGTAGATGTAATCGGGAATTTTATTTTTATAAAGAACTCAATGAAGAGAGGAGATAACTCATCCTATTTTTAAGAACTCAGATGACACTTTCATACTGAAAAATATGCTACAGATGAAAACATTTATAGTATGTTCTCCTCTCTCGCGATGAATTGTGAACGTCGTAAAAGATACAATTTACGACGTATTATAGATAATCCTCTCAGTTTTCCTTATCAAGAAATATACTACAGCAGGGCATGTTATATGTCAGTTAGCGTCTCCTCTGCCTAATTTAAGTTATTTTTTTTAGAATTGATTACTTTTTTAATAAAATATGTGATATCCCACTACCATAAACACGCATTACTTCACTCCCCCAGTCATATAGAGTGATTAGATTTAGACAGTTGTTATAGTATAAACGTCAATTTTTATACTTAAAAATATAGCACTTGTCCACATAGAGTGCAAATAGTAAAAACTACAGGACTAATATACTATAAGTCAGTATATGTACGTCAGTAAATTTTCCTTTTCTACTTCTTCAAAAAAACACCTCTTCTTCTCCCCTCCTCGCATATCCTCCCCTTTACCATTTAACAGAAAGCATGGTGATGATAAAAACAAAAAATAAGACAAATAAGAATTCTCGCACTCTGTCTTTGAACAATCGTCCATCAATGTACGCATGAAAAAGACCAAGCATACTATAAAATAAAGCAGTTAAAAAAAGTGCAAAAATGATTGAGCGAATAGGCATAAATGAAAAAATTAGACCAGCTTCGGCAATAAATAAGATTATTAGGAGGCTATATTTAAGTAATTCTTTATTAAATACAGTTGAAGGATTGATACTCCATAAGAATTGTATAGTTATGGGAAATATAAGAATTCCAAAAAGAATAAAGTCCAAAAAAAAATGTAATTTAAGAGACAAAATTATACTAAATATATAAAAAGCAGTAATGGATATAAGAAAAAAGTTGATAGAAAAAGCAACTCTAAAGAGTTGAACGCTTTTCACCGCACCAACATTAAAAATGTTTGAAGAAAGAAGTAATGCGTATATGACAATCCCATACAATCCTACAAAAGGAATCCGAGTCAACCATCTGATCGGAAGAAGAAAATAAAATAATGTATAAAAAATAGTAAAATAAACCAAATGAACAAAAAGCATATACCATTCTATTCCGTTAATTCTCTCAAGGATTGCAAAAAAAACTACTCCGTAGGTCAAAACTACAATAAGAGGAATAATATATTTTAATTGGGTAAAGGAAACAAAAGATGAAAAAAGTAATAAAATCGACAAAAAAAGACTTGCAATAACAAATCGTCTTCTCTTCTCTATTTGAGCAACCATCCGAATAATGGGAGAAAAAAGTAACCCTATTTTTTTAATCATATAAATATATATGAATTATTATATCATGTGCGTTTTCACGATCTGACAATCTTGATTTTTGTTTTCTTGAAATACGATAAGTCATTGACATTATTTGCAATTTAACTATACTATACATTCAATATATGCACAATTTGCAGGAAAAAGCTATAGAAGCCACACTCAAAGGCGATTTTCAAAAAGCAAATAAGCTGAACATGTTCATCATAAAAAATAATTCGTACGATCTTGACGCTTACTTGCGACTCGGATTTGCTCATCTACAAATGAGTAATTTCAGAAAAGCTCGCCTTTATTATCAAAAAGCATTAAAGCTCCAAAACCATAATTTGATCGCTCAGACAAATCTTGAAAAAATTGCCATTCTTGAAAAACGAGGAAAATCAAGACTTGATAAAAAAACATCGCTCTCATTTGACCCCAATCTTTTCTTAAATGTTGTAGGAAAAACAAAAGCAACCGCACTGATAAATCTTGGGAACATTAGCATTCTGGCGAAACTTAAAATAGGACAACGCATGTACATAAAAATAAAAAAACGCCGTGTTGAAATACGCACTGAAAATAACGAATATATAGGCGCTCTCCCTGATGATATTTCAAAACGACTCATTTTCTTTATTGAAGCAAAAAGCATATACCACACATATATTAAAGAAGTGTCAAAAAATCAAGTTGACATATTTCTCAAAGAAGAACAAAAGGGAAAAAAAGTAGCAACCTATGTCTCATTTCCACGCAATATTCAAGAAGACCTTAAAAGTATGGGTATAACTGAAAACACTAATGATGAAGAACAGCATGACGATGAAAAACAAAATCTTGAAAAAGATCGGAGCGAAGATGATGATGAGAGTACAAAAGAAACTCCTATTGATATTGAAGCGCTCGCAGAACAAATTGACGAAAAGGAAGAATTCACGGAGAATAATCAGTTTGAAGAAGAAAAAGATGATTTTGAAGAATGATAATGAATGATTTTATTTTTAAAAAAAAGAATGGTTCCTTTTATTGATCTTTTCTTTTGAAAAGTTTTATACAATTCATCTGCAAAATGCATATCTTTCATTGAATTCAACGCCCACACAAAAGAAATCAAAAAAATAACGAGACTAATAACTACAATAATCATAACTCCCACTCCTTTTCTATTCTCTCATCTAAGACAATAGTAATATCTGACTTGACCACATCGTTTTCTTTTTTTCTCCCTATGGGGCATGAAAAAACATGTGCAAGATATCTACTGGTCAAAGACGGCTTACCACCATCAAAAGTATCTTTTATTATACAATTTTCTTTTTCATTTGTAGATGACAGATCAACTACTCGTATTCCTTCTCCCTCAAGTATCTGTGCCAAACGGTGCGCTGTCGCATAGTGTGTATATAAAAGACTCACCTTTTTTCCTTCAGTGCGAAACGATTTTTGATAAAAATAACCTTGATACGTGCCGCGTCCTAATTCTTGAGTATTCAATTCAATAAAATCGCTCCTTCTTTTACCGACTAATACAAAAAATAAAACTGCACGCTCAAATAATGACCCGTTACTGCGATAATTGAACGAAAGCACTGTTTGAAAACGTGGAATTGATTCTATGGCAGATAATACAGTAGTGTCCGAATATACTTGAGTTTTTTTGGGATAAAAATAAAAATCAACCATACTTGAAGTAGAATAAGAAAAAGTTTTTTGTATAAGTGCAGGATTTTTTTCAAGCTCAGAAAGTCTGCCAAGAGAACCAATTTTATATGTACCGTATCCGCCAGGAATAGTCACTAACAAATCGTTGCGATAAGGAATCTGATAATATACTCCATCATTCAAACCCAGAGATAAAAAAACAGTATTTTTACCATAAAAAACCAAATTCAAACGATCTTTTTTTAAGAAAATAAGCGAATGCGTAACCGAGCGTACAAAAACAAACAAAAAGTATCCGACTAATAAAAAAAGCAATAGCAACCACACGAATCGTCCGTTTCTTTTTGGGCTTATTTTTCTCATTTTTTATACCATCCCATGCTCCAGTTTCAAACGTTTGATTTTTCCAACGATCGCATCTCGCGGAATATTAAAATTAAGTAATATTTTTTTGATCATAGAGAGAGCCGCTTCAAACTCTGGCTGAATGACGATATGAGCGCCCAAATCTTTCATACGACGCTGATATCTCTCTTGATGAGCCCGTGCAAAAATAATAATAGAGCGATTGAGACGCCTCCCATGAAGAATAATCGCCTCTTGAGAAAATGTGTCTGGCAATGCAGTGATCAACACCTTTGCTTTCTCTGTGTTCGCATAATCAAGCACGTCAATATCAGTAGGATCTCCATAGATAATAGAGATATCTTTTTTCCTCGCCTCTATGACTGTGTGGATATTATAATCAATTGCTACAAAAGGTATACCAGCAAGATAAAGCGCACGTCCTATATAACTTCCTAACCTTCCATAACCACAAATCACTACATGGTTGACATATTCAGCTGCATGCACATGAGCTGGTTCACGATCGCGAGACTCCAAAAAAGCATATAAATAAGGAGCGTGTCGGACTAATATCTTTTTTAATGAAAAATAAAATCTATCTTTATGATGCGCCATAATAGGAGTAATCGCAATACTGATAAGGACAACCATCAAAATGATCATATATAACTCATGCGAGACAATTCCTCCTTTCACCCCTTCCTGAAGGATAATAAACGCAAACTCTCCTGCTTGAAAAAGAAATAATCCAGCAGAAAAAGCAGTACGAGAATGCAGACGCAAAGCAATAAAAATAATAGCTATAACAATAAATTTAATCAATAATAAAAATACGGTAAAAACAATGATTAAAGGAAGGTGCGCAACAATGATTGAAAAATCAATCTGACTCCCCAAAAAAACAAAAAAAAGAAGAGCAAACACGTCTCTTATGGGCCGCATTTGTGAAAAAATATGATAATGTTCTAATGTTTGTGCGATTAACGCACCAGACAAAAAAGCCGCAACAGTCGCAGGAAGCTTCAGAAAAGAAAATACCATCACCGCAGCAAGAATAAAAATAAGAGTCAGTAAATTCAACAATTCTCGGGAAGTTTTTGCAAGTCTGCCGAACATAAAAGGAACTAATTTTTTTCCTGCAAAATACATCAAGATAAAAACTATCGCCAATTTACCCACACTAATCACTACAGACACCACTGTATTCCATGCACTTCCCGTCGCTGAAAGAGATGAAACGATGATCAACAAAGGAATTGCAATGATGTCTTGAAAAAGCACAATACCAATAATCATCCCTCCCAATAACGAATGCTCCTCTCCTCTCTCTTGAATAATCTTGGCAACGACTGCAGTTGAGGAAAGTGCACACGCAAAACCAATAAGAAGAGATTGCACAAAGCCAAATTGAAAAAGTAACGAAATCAAAAAGATACACAGAGCACTGATCCCAACCTGCGAAAATCCTGCGACGATGATAAATCGTTTGTAACGAATAAATTGACTCATATCAAGCTCCAAACCAACCAAAAAAAGAAGCAGAATGACTCCGATAGTCGCCAGTTGAGATAGCAGAAGTTCTCCTGCCTGATTATGTATAAATATACCTAAAAATATACCACCTACGAGGTATCCGACTAATGTGGGTAATCTCAATTTCACTGCAACCCATCCACAGATAAAGGGAAGAACTAAAAATAAAAGCAACATTCCCACTGTACTGATTGAAAGATCGGTCATATATCTCAATGATACAACATTATTTTACCAACCGCTTCTCGCAGTGTATGCAGTACTTTGCCTCGGGAATAAGCTGAAGCCGCTCAATCACGATCAATACTCCACAACTCTCACACACCCCATATTTCCCTTTGAGAGTTTTCTTAAAGGCATGCTTCACATTGTCTAATTTTTTTGAAAGCGCGGTAATTTGTGCGATAATCGTATCATGTCCTACTTGTTCGCGTACATCCGTATCTATCGCGGCATTATCATTTGCATGATCTGGGTCATTGAAAGGATCTTCTTTGTGCAATTCATCAATACGTTTTACCAACTGCGCCTCATCTTGTATGAGCTTTTTTTTCAGGTCGTCTTGTAGCTTTTTTGATAATTTTTGCGGCATATTTTTCTAATGAAATAAATAATAATTGTATATTCTTAAAAATGATTCTATGAAAAAAAACTAAAAAATAAAGAAAGAAAAAAACGACTAATAATAACGATATTCCAAAATTAACACTGAAACCAACAAAGTATAAAGGATGCGCTTTTATCTTGTCAAGTAATAGATATGCTAATGAAAAAAAACTTATAAAAAAATACCACCCAAAACCATGCGGCAATTTTTCCCTCCGTACCAAAAACAAAATCCTCTGTACGCAAT
>DATDVH010000060.1:0-5227 GCA_035290045.1 Patescibacteria group bacterium
TGTTTGCATTGTTGCTGGCGTAGTTGGTACGACATTTGTTTGCACTGGCGGGATAACAGGAGGTTGAATAATTGGTGGTTGTTCAGTTGTTTTTGAGCTTAAGAAATAATAGGTAGCGGCTGTTGAGGCAACCGCGATAACAACTGCAAAAAGAAGAAGGACTGCGATATTGATAAATGAAGGCGAGCCATGATTGTGATGTTCCATATTTTTTAGTATAGCAAAAAAAACAAAATGCAAGGACTATTTTTTTTCCATCTCAAGATTCACTCTTCCAACAGAATCAATTTCCGATACTTTGACGCGCACCCTATCTCCTACTTTAACCACATCATGTGCATCTTTCACGTACCCTCGTCCCATGCGTGAGACATGCACAAGCCCCTCCTTGCCGGGAAGAAATTCTACAAATGCGCCAAAGGCTAAAATACGTTTTACTTCACCTTCATATTGTTCACCCGGTTTTATTTCTCTATATACATTCTTTATGAGTTCTACTGCTTTTTTTACCATATTTTTATCCAATCCCGTGACGCTGACTGATCCATCATCGCTCACATTTATATCAGTTTGAGTTTTTGCGATGATATTTTTGATATTTTTTCCTCCGGGGCCAATGATCTCTCCGATTTTATCAGTAGGAGGATTCAAAACAACCACTTCGGGTGCATATTGAGAAAGTTCTTTTCGAGGTTTGTCAATAACTGCATTCATTTTTTCCAAAAGATAGAGACGTGCCTTTTTGGCGTGTTCAAACGTTTCTTGAATGATCTTTTGAGTTAAACCTTTATTTTTTACATCAAGTTGAATTGCGGTTATACCTTTCTCCGTACCAGCAATCTTAAAATCCATCTCTCCAGCAAAATCTTCTATTCCTGAAATGTCAGTCAGAAGAACATATTCTTCATCGCTCCGAGAAACCAACCCGATTGATATACCAGCAACTGCTGAGGTGATAGGTACTCCTGCATCCATGAGAGCAAGAGATGACCCGCAGGTAGACGCCATTGACGTTGATCCATTGGACGATAATACTTCAGACACGACACGAATTGCGTAAGGAAATACCTCTTTTTTGGGAAGTACTGCTTCAATGGCTTTTTCAGCCAACGCTCCATGTCCGACTTCACGGCGCGAGGGAAATCCCATTCTTCCTACTTCCCCGACAGAATAAGGCGGCATGTAGTAATGATGAATATATCGTTTCGCTTCCTCACCTTCTGGTCCTTCAATGAGTTGTTCAAGCGTTGGAGAGCCAAGTGTTGCGATAGAAAGTGCTTGTGTCTCACCCCGCTGAAAAAGCGCTGATCCATGAGTACGGGGAAAGACTGATATTTCAGCATAAATATCTCGTATTTGATCAGGAGATCTTCCATCTGGTCTTATCTTATTTTTTAAAATATTTTCACGAATTTTCTGATATGTATATGAAGTGATTGCTTTTTCTATCTGTTTTTTGTCAAATTTTTCCTCAAGAGTTTTGTATATATTATCAACAATCGTATTTTTTATCTCATCTTTTTTTTCTTTTTGACTCATCATTGTATTGATAGCATCATCATGGTTTGTTTGCAACAATTGTATGATGTCCGAATATGGATCGCTTTCATCATAAGTATGTTTTTGTTTCTTGATTTTTCCTCTCAGTTTATCTATGAAATCTATGATGATCTGGTTTGACTCATGAGCTTTTTCAATAGCCTCAATAACGATGTTGCTCTGTACGACTTCAGCTTTTGCCTCAATCATAAGAACTTTTTCTTTCGTTGAAGATACAACAAGATCAAGTTGTGAAAACTTTTGATCTTCTTCATCGGGATTTACCACAAGAGTTCCTTTTGAATCGTCGTTTGTTTTGATATAACCCATACGAATAGTTGATATGGGTCCATTCCATGGGATGCTTGACGCATGAAGTGCGGCTGATGTGGTGATAGCTGATACGATCTCAGGTGAATTGCTTCCATCAACTGAAAGAAGTGTAATGATGATTTGTACTTGACGCTTGTAATTTTTGGGAAAAAGCGGTCTAACGGAACGGTCAATCAATCGTCCAGTCAATACTGCTTCATCAGATGGTTTACCTTCACGTTTGACCCATCGCGATCCTTTGATACGCCCTCCAGCATAGAGTTTCTCAACGTATTCAACAAAAAGGGGAAAATAATCTATATCAGTGCGTTCGGGTCCAACCACTACTGTGACTAATACGCACGTATCACCCATTCGTCCCAGTATTGATATATCAGTTGCTTGTGCTAGCTTGCCTGTCTGGAGGGTGAGTGTTTTATCTCCAATCGCAAGAGTTTCTTCAATGATGTTCATATGTCATTTTTTTAATCCTAGTTTCTTGATGAGTTCACCGTATCTTTTTTCATCCTTTTTTTGAAGATAATTCAAGATTCGTCTTCGTTTTGCGACAACTTTTAAAAATCCTCTTCGTGAATGATTATCTTTTGGATTCTGTTCAAGATGTGAAGCAAGATTAGTGATTTTCTGAGATAGTAAAGCGATCTGCACTTCAGGAGAGCCAGTATCTCCGTGCTTGGTCGCATATTCAGTAATGATAGTTTGTTTTTTACTCGTGCCGTCTTGCAAAACTTTTTTTTCCTTTTTTAATACTTTTTTTACTGATTTGGGTTCTTTTTTACCTGCTTTTGAAGTTTTCTTCGCTGTTTTTACCATATGATAAGCGATAGTATACTAAAAATAAATCATGTATGCAATCGGTAAATTACCTAACCCATTAAACCTCTATAAAATGCAGGTGGGTCTTTGATTTGGTGTTGACAAACATTTATTTTTAGTTTAGATTAAAAATTAAGCAAACATTTTATGAAAAAAAGATACTTAGCGGTTGTATTAGGTTTGTTGGGTTTTTTTTGGGTTTCCATGTTATCTGGAGTTTCAGTGATTTATGCCCAGACTACCTCACCTTCAAATTATGATTGGAGTTCTACGCTTGAATTTTCGCAATCTCATGTTTTAGGTCAAACTGTTTCGGCAGAGGGACTTCGACTTCCCCCACCTTCTTCACAAGCGGGGCCTGCATCAGAATATTTGCGGTACCGGTACAGTCATTATTTGTTGGGAAGTGAACTCACCCCATCCAGTCCTTTTTATTTTATGAAACGTCTGCAAGAAAATATTCAGTTGACTTTTACCTTTGATACAAAGACTAAAAATATGTTAAGAATTCAGATTGCGGGAGAGCGTTTGGAAGAGATGGAAAAACTAGTAGATTCTAATAACATCAAGGCAATAACAGCTTCTGCAAAAGAGTATGGTCAATCTATGGCAGTGCTTTCCAATACTATTTCAACTCTGGATAGGCAAAACAACAATACCGATGACTTATTGAAACAGTTGGAAGAAGAGACTGCTAAGCATACTATTATTTTAGAACAAGTGAAGGTTCAAGTTCCCGACCAAGTAGAAGATACGATAGATGGAGCGCTTGAGGCAAGTTGGAAAGGATCAGATACTATTGCTGATTTGAAAGATCGTCCAGCAGTCCCATCATATCTGGTTTCTCGTTTACAATCGATTGAGTCACAGGGGTTACTTACTTCCGAGGAAGTTAACAAGCTGGTGAATGTCAAATCTAGAGTAGAGGCACGGAAAGAAATGAGGAAATATGTCAATGATGGCGTTATATCAGAGTCAGACCTTCTTGGTTTGAGCGAAACGGTTAAGAGTTTTTATCCGAATGAATTTTATAAAATTCACGAGACTTTAAGATTTCAAGAGATGCAAAAATTTGAAGAACAGAAACCTGACAGTCTTACTTTAGATAAAATTCAATCTTTTGCTAAAACCTACAAGCAGGGTGATCAAGTGCCTGTCGAACTACGGAAATATTGGGTTCCGATCGTTAGATTAGAAGAGATACAAAATACTTTGAGGCCAGACTTGATTGATTCAGAATTATTTAAACAGAATTCACAGGAGTTAAAAAAATTCAATGAAGTAGTTGAAAGATTCAAACCAAGGCCTGAAGATATTGCTTTTATAAAAAATTTTATTCAGAAAAACAATGCTGACATAGATAACTTGCCTCCAGAATATCAACGAATGTATAATCTCGGTCAAAGATATGGGGCTCAGTGCGGAACTGGTTTCAATTGGATACAAGAATCCCAAAGTCCGGCTGGTGGATACTGTGCACCACATGGTTTAGATGTATCAAGTCTTCAAAAATACGAAGATTATACCAAGGGTAAAACATGTACAGGTACTATCATTAATGTCAAAGGTCCAAACGGAGTTTGCAGTGCTTATCCATCAGATTGTGTTCCTCAAGGTTGGAGTAAAACTAATACATGCGTTTCAACGCCAGAAACAACGACGAATACTGTCAATAAAATAGAATGTCCTTCTAATTCACATTTTGTTCCTGTTTCATATGATCCTAATGGTGGTTATTGTATACCGAACTATACACAAATGAGTAATAATAATTCTATTGGTACGTCTGGGAAGGTTTGTCCTACATCTTTTCACCGTAGTTATGAAGGAGGTTCATGCGTTCCAGATTATACCTCCAATACTTTTAATAATCCCTACTCATTGCCTCGACTGACTAATACTCCTGGAGGACCATATTATACTAACAGTGGCCAGTGTGGGGTTAATGCTAATTGGGTACCTGAACAGGCCAATCCACTTGGAGGGTATTGTACACAAACTCAAGAAACTAATGGTGTTCCAAGAATTGATATGGGAAATTGTCGTACTCCTGATGAATGTTATAATTTTTGTCAAAATAATCCAACCGCCGCATCCTGTGCTGGATTTAATCCTTCTCAACCACGACCAGGTTATACTGTAACTCCAAGTAGAGAATCTCAGGAAGCCGCATGTCGTGCAGGAGGTGGAGTATGTGTTAGTTGGGTGAATGATGCGTGTGGGTGTGAACGAAGTGGTTCAAGTACGAATCCTACTTATCAATCTCCAAGTAGAGAATCTCAGGAAGCAGCATGTCGTGCAGGAGGTGGAACATGTGTGAGTTGGGTGAATGATGCCTGTGGATGTGAACGGACAAACTCTGGAAGCACTCCACCACAAGGATATGGCTCATGTCCTTCAGAACAATATTGGAATGGCAGTAGTTGTCAACAAAATTCAAGTAGCACTCAATCTACACCATCTGAAAGTCCCGAGGAGGCATGTAAACGTGGTACTGGTTGTACATGGACTGGTTCTTCTTGTAGTTGCTCTTCTTCAG
>DATDVH010000061.1:0-30443 GCA_035290045.1 Patescibacteria group bacterium
CAAACTTACTCATTTGAAACCAAATACTCATTATCTATTTGAGGTGATGTCGCAAGGGAAGAATTATATTTTTGATGCGTATTATGGGATAACGACGAGGGAGTGAAAAAATTGTGCCAAGGAGGAGATTCGAACTCCTAAACCTTACCCTTAGGACGGGTCTGCTCTTCCAATTGAGCTACCTCGGCAAGAGTTTTTTTCACCTCATTACCTTTTCTTCAACCCGTTCGTATGAATATATCTCTGAAGAAGAAAACCACAAAGGTATTTCATACTGTGCTTCTTCAAAAGAGCCCGATGCATGCATAAGATTCTTGATAGCGCGTTTGGCGCTGTTTGCTAAATATGAAGAATCATGAGCAAGATCTCCGCGTATAGTTCCTGGTGTAGCCATCAAGGGAAGCGTATGACCACATAATTTTCGTATCAACTCTATAGCATGATGTCCTTCCCATACCATAACAAATACCGGACCATCACTGATATAGTCAACCAACCATCCTTGTACCATCTGTCCGATTTTCATCGCATCATCAGTGCCCATCTCTTTTACAGGATCAATGCCAAATTTTCTATAATTATCCAGACTTTTTTCTCCCAGACCTCGTATAAATTCTTCACGATCGTCTGGATAATGTTTTTTTGCAAGCTCATCATCAGCATGTTTTAATTTTGAGGCGACCATTTTCAAACCACACCGCTCCAGACGTGAAACAATCTCTCCTATCAATCCTCGCGCTACTGCATCTGATTTTAATATCACCAATGATCGTTCTATCATATCACGTATCTTAACAAATATTTTTGTTTAACGCAATGGATAAAAATACTGTCCTATTATCTGAAGTAAGGTTTTTTCAAAAAAAATAGTCAATACTACCCCAATGACCAAAAATGGTCCAAATGCGATCATGCTTTTTGGTTTTTTTTTATGAAAAATGACCAATACAATCCCCATAATCCCTCCGAGTAAAAATGCAAAATACATTGATAGTGCGCCTAATCGTAATCCTTGAAATAATCCTATCACCAAAGCAAATTTGACATCGCCATATCCCATTGCTTTCCCTTTAGTAACAGAATGAATGAATTGAAATATCCCAAAAATCACTATGCCACCGATAAGATGATCTAATGGATTCATAAGAAAAAACGGAATGGCAAAAAGCGTATACACAATCAATAGCTCATCGGGAATAATTTGATATTTGAGATCGGAAAAAAAAATGGCGATCAAACATGCGCCAATTGCCAAGTATAAAAATCTATATATATCTGCCACGGGGACAAATGTCCATAACAACACAAAAAGAAGCGCAGTACTTATCTCAACGATCGGATAATACCATGAAAGTTTTTTGCCACAACAACGACTTATCCCTTTATACATGAAAAAAGAAAACAACGGAAATAAGTCATACGACTTGAGCTGTGTACGGCAAAAATCACAATACGACCTTCCGAAAAAACTCTCATTATAGGTGAGGCGATCAATCACCACATTTAAGAAGGATCCTACTGCAAGACCACTGATAAAAAGAAATATATAAAACATTGATTCAATGTAACAAAAATAATAATAATCAACAAGGAGTAATTCAACGACAGTATTTAAACTGAAACTACGCTTTCAAATATTTCTTTTTTATCAAAAGGCCCAATCATCGTCATATTTAATCGTTCATTTCTAATGATGTCGGAGGCAACACTGACAACATCATCCTTTGTAACTTTTTCAATCGCTTGTATCATTGATTGAGGATTTTGAATATCATTTTCTAATATTTTTTGAGTGCCATAAAATGACGCTACATGTGAAGAATCCTCAAATGAAAGTATAAACCGTCCTTTTATCAATTCTTTTGCGCGTTCAAGTTCTCCTGCCCGTATTATTCCACGAGTAATATCAACATGTTCTTTCAATATGATAGAAAGAGCCTGTTTGACTTTATTCTCATTGACGCTGACTCCCGCCTGTGTCACTAATGTTCCTGCATCGTGATATAATTCGCGACTCGTACCAACATAATAGCACAAGCCTCGCCGCTCCCTCACTTCTATAAAAAGCCGCGAAGACATTCCTCCTCCAAGCATTACCATCAACACAGACAGTGCATATTTTCGTTTATCAAAAAAAGAAAATGCGCGAAATCCAACGCAAAAATGCACTTGCTCAGTTTTTTTATGTACAAGATGTATCTGCGGTTTTTTCTGATTTTCCTCTATTCGTTTAAAATTCGCTTTTTTCCCATTTGTCCAATGTCCGAATTTACTTTCAATAATTTCAAGATAATTTTTAATTTTTAATTTTTCATTTTTAGTTTTCTCTAGTCCTCCCGCAACCACTAATACTGAGTTAGCAGGATGGTACAGCGCGCCTATATATTGTTTGAAAGTCAGAGAAGTAAAGTGTGAGACTGTCTCTTTTTTTCCCGCAATATCATACCCCAATGGATGACCAGAATAAAGAAGAGATTCAAAAACCTCTCCCACTTTTCTTTGAGGCATATCCTCATACATATTGATCTCTTCAGTAATCACACCCTTCTCTCGTTCTATCTCCTCCTCGGCAAGAATCGGATGAATGATCATATCCGAGAGAACATCAACCACTGTGCTAAAATGCGTAACGGTAGATTTGATCCAATACCCGGTATGATCTTTTGAGGTAAACGCATTAAATACCCCTCCAGCTCCTTCAATTGTTGATGCGATCGTGAAGGAATCGGGAAATCTCTTTGACCCCTTAAACGCCATATGTTCAAAAAAATGTGCGATACCATTATTTTTTGTGTTTTCGTATCGTGACCCTGCGCCGACTAAAAGAAGTGTCGTCAGTGAGGGAAATGCTTCAGTGTCAATAAGAATGACCGTCAAACCGTTTTTGAGAGTACGTATATATTCTTGCATGAGGGTTATTGTACTGTATTAGATTTTAATTGACAAGAGTAAAAAAAACTTTACACCACCATATTTAAAACCTTACCTGCGACATAAACCACTCTATATTTTTTGCCTTGAACATACTTCTTAACCCCGTCATTTTCTAACGCTTTTTTCACGATCGTAGTTTTTTTCATAATTGAAATAAATAGACGGTTTTCTCTAAAGGACTGAAGTTTTTACTCATCACAAAATAATCTTCACATCCCAATTTTTCCGCCATTTTTTTGAGACGTTTAACGTCAGCCGCATGGACCGTCTCTTTCACTTCAAAAGCGACTTTTTGACGGTTTTTGAAAATCACAACAAAATCAATCTCCGCCCCATGTTTAGTCTGGTAAAAATAAACGTCTCCTTTTTGTCTCAACAAATTATATGCGGCATTTTCAAAAATGGCCGCCGAAGAAATATGCGGTAAGTAGGTTAAAAATCCCACATCGCTGACGTATCCTTTCGCTTGCTTACGCAAAACCACATCAAGATTTTGACTATAACAACGAACTCGTGAGAAAAAATAGGTTCCTTGTAAAAAATCTAAATATTCCAAGACCGTCAGCCGTGAAAGCCCTACTGTTGAGGCTAATTTGGAAATGTCTAATTTGCTGCCAGTCCGCCTTGATAGTAAAAACATCAAGTCTTTAAAAAGAGAAAGTTTGCGAAAATCAGCCAAAACAAGGACCTCTTTTTGAAAGTAACTGCTGACAATATCGGCAATTTCTGCATATTTTTCCTCTTTTGATACTTTCAAAACCACACTGGGAAAACCCCCATACTGGACATACTCCTCAACATATTTTGATAAAAAGTCAAAGATTGGACGTTCCACTATATCTTTCAAGACTGGTTTTTTGAATTGGGGCGCTTTGTAAGATAAAAACTCGGAAAAATCTAAAGGATATAACTCAAAAATTTTCTTTCGGCCGGCGAGAGATTCAGTAAAGAGATTTTTCAGATAAAAGCTCGCCGAACCGGTCAAGAAAAATTTTACCTGATAATGATCGGATACATATTTTACTGCTGACGCTATATTTTTTACACTTTGCACTTCATCTAAAAAAACTACCAATCTCTCTCCCATACCGTGAGACAGTTGTTGAAGATAGTGATATGCTTTGTCATAATCTTTTGTCTCAAAATAACTTTGATTTAAGGGGTTTTCTAAATCAAGAAATAGTTTGCGCGCTGAGTGTACAGTATCGTAGAAGTATCGAGCTATCGTGGTTTTTCCGACACGGCGCATGCCCGTCAAAACAATGACCTTTTCGGTCTGCATCTCCTGCTGCAAATCCGGAATAATTTTACGCTGGATCATACACGCTACTATACAAAAAGTTGGTATTTTTGTCAAGTACTACTATACAAAAATACCGATTAAGACTTGTGCCAATAGGGTAGGAGTGCCCGTTAAAGCACCAAATTCAACACTTTTCCCTTTATATAAATGACTCTATATTTTTTACCCTGCACATATTTCCTAACCTTTTCATTTTGCAACGCCTTTTTCACAACCGTTTCTTGAGTAGGCTCTTTTGATGAGATTGTAACTGTCCCACGAAACTTCCCATTGACTTGAACGGGAATAACAATCTCTTCTTCCGTAACAAAACTCATATCAACGTCAGGAAAATGTGAAAGATGAATTGATTCTTTCTCGCCAAAAACATCACGCCAGATTTCTTCAGTTATAAACGGAGCAAACGGCGCTAATAGCTGCAAAAATTTTTTGCTATTATTTTTTGATAGTTTTTTATTTTTGCTTTGCCATTTATTCAAAAAACCCATCATCCCCGCAATTGCTGTATTAAATTTCACGTTCGGTATATCATATGAAACTTTAGAGATCAACTTTTGGAGCTCATAAGCAATCTTTTTATCCTCATTTTTAACAGCTTCGGTTATACTATCAGAATTATGATATATCTGCCAAATACGTGTGAGGAAACGATATGCTCCCTGTAATGCATCAGTTGACCAACTAATCTCTGCATCAAAAGGAGCCATAAACATCTCATATATCCGCAATGTATCAGCGCCATATTCGGCTATAACTTCATCGGGATTGATGACATTTCCCCATGATTTGCTCATTTTCCGATGATCTTCGGCGAGTACCATACCGACGCTGCGCAGTCTTAAAAACGGTTCTTCAAAATTAACTAAACCTATATCGTACATCGCCTTCGCCCAAAACCGCGCATACAAAAGATGTAATACTGCATGTTCTGCGCCACCCAAATACCAATCAACCGGCAACCAGAAGGAATTGCCAATTTTCAATTTCCAATTATCAATGAATGTTTTATTTTTTATTTTTAATATTTTATTTTGAGCGAATCTGATAAAATACCAACATGATCCTGCCCAATTCGGCATCGTATCAGTCTCTCTGAAAGCCGCACCACCGCAATGCGGACATTGTGTCTCTGCAAACTCTGCTATTTTTAATAAAGGGGATTCGCCTGTCTCTGTTGGTTCATAACTTTTCACGTACGGAAGTTTTACTGGCAATTGGTCTTCAAGAACGGGAAACCAACCACATAATGATCTTTCAATTTCCGTATCTAATTCATTCGGAACAAACTTTTCCTGTCTGTTGACAAGACAGGCGTTTTTAATCTGATTTTTTGCACACTTTTGGCAAAAAATCATTGGTATGGGCTCTCCCCAATATCTTTGACGTGAGAAAATCCAATCACGAAGATGATATGTAACGACTCGATCCCCCCACCCTTTTTTTTCAAAATAATCCATGGTCTCTTGCATTGCCTGTGCAAAATCATGACCGTTGAGAAAATCAGAATTAGTCATAGTACCTTTCATTCCTTTTTCTATCACTTGTTCTCGTCTCGTAATTTTCGAGGTATCGCCATCCTCTCCTACCACAACTCTAGTAATGGGAAGACCATATTTTTGCGCAAACTCAAAATCACGCATATCATGACCAGGACAACCTTGCACTGCTCCTGTACCAACTGTTGATAACACAAAATCAGAAATCCACACGGGAATTTCCTCACCGGTAACCTCATTGATCGCCTTCAAACCCGTATCTACTCCTGTTTTTTCTCGCCCCTCACTCAATCGTTCTTGTTCAGTTTTCTGTAGTGCGGAAAATACATAGTCCTTTATCTCCTTAAAATTTTTATCTGATACTCTTATTTCTTTTTCCATGATTCTTTTAATTAAAAAATGCTCTGGAGAAACCACGAGAAACGTTGCGCCAAAATTCACCGGTGTTGTAGTAAAAACAGTAATTGGAATGACTTTTGTCCCGCCGTGGTAGGATTGACTTTTGACTTTAAATTTTATTTCTATTCCCTCTTTTCTCCCAATCCAATTCTTCTGCATTTCAAGAATACCCTTTGGCCAGTCAAGCCGGTCAAGGTCTTTCAATAACCGATCCGCATAACGAGTAATGCGAAAAATCCATTGGGGTAATTCTTTTTTGGTTATCGCATTGCCGCATCGCTCATGCGTACCGTCAGATAAAACTTCCTCTTCAGCCAAGCCAGTTTTACACACAGGACAGAAATTGATCGGTGTATTTTTTTTATATAAAAGTCCCTTGTTAAAAAACTGAATAAATAACCATTGCGTCCATTTATAGTAGTCTGGATCAGAGGTAGCGAATTCTTTTTTCCAATCGTATGAAAAACCCAAATTCTGCATTTGTTTTTTAAAGTTGACAATATTGACAGCCACCATATCAATAGGATTTTTTTTCGCCTTAATCGCGGCGTTTTCGGCAGGAAGACCAAACGCATCCCATCCCATGGGATGAAGAACCATATCTCCTTTCATGCGAAAATACCGTACCAATACATCACAACCAGTATAAATACGAACGTGTCCGACATGAAGCCCAGCGCCTGACGGATACGGAAACATGGGGAGACAATAGACTTTTGACTTTTGACTTTTAACTTTTAGCTTTGTCCTATATACCTTTTCCTTTTCCCATTTCTCAATCCATTTTTGTTCAAATTGTTGTGATTGGTATTTATTTGACATAATGAAAGTTTTATGATAAACTACTCTCATTATAAATGATTTATTTTCATTTTCTATGGAAAAAAAACCAACAGTCTCTACACAAGAAGACATAAGATCACCTATTGTACAAGCAATTCATGAATATGAACAATCGCTCAATGCCGAAGTTATTCATCTTCGTGAACAACTCAGAACTGAAAAAGAAAACCGTTACGGCTCGATCACACCGCTTGTTTATAGACATGAAGGGAATCTTAAAACACTAGAACAAAACCTAAAGCTCTTTAGAAATACTTTCCGTTCTTATTTGCCGCAATCCCCGAATGAAGAAAAACCCAAAACGCAAGAAGAAGAATATAGCGTTATTTCTAAATCGTCTCCAAATGACAAAGAACCTCAACTAGAAGAAGACCGAGAATTTATTTTATTTTCCTAATAACAAATCAATACTATTCACCAAAAAAATATCCCTGATCTCTATCCTTATCCCATACCAACCTCAACTGCAATAAACAATACATAAATCAACAATAACACTGCTCCCTCCCATCGCGAAAGAGATTTTTTAGTACGAGTGAATATGAAAAACAAACTCAATCCTACGATAAATATCACGAACGTACGGTAAAGTCCTTGTATCGGGAGAGTAAAATCACCGTTGATCACCGTCAAAATCCCAAAAAAAAGACTATTTGCCGCGGCAGAACCGACATAATCACCAAACGCAATATCTTTATTTTTCTTTACCAGAGATGCAAATGCAATGCTTAACTCAGGTAAATTGGTACCAATTGAAAGAACTAATAAGCTCATAAAAAAAGGTCCTATGTGAAAAAAATGTGCAAAATAATTCGTCTGATCAACAATGACTCTACTTCCGCCAAAAAGTAAAAGAATTCCTATCCCAATTTTGACAAAATATATGGCTTTCCCTTTTTTCCCATCAAATATCTGTCTCGGCTTAAATCCGCCAATACGGATACCATCGTGAATTTTTTCAGAAAGATTTTTCCTTTTTTCAATACTATAAAATAAGACAACATACATCAGCGTGATAAAAAAACCCTCAAATCTGGTAATTCTCCCATCAAGAATTAGAAGAAATGGTGCAATAGCAGTAAAAAGTGATAACGCTATTGTTTTTTGAGACATTTCATGAGAAAGCCGTATACCCCCACCAAAGAGCGCGAGGAGTGGTATCACTAACATATAGAGTACAAACGAAGCACCGATAAGATTACCGATAAAAAGAGCAGGGGTATGATTGATCAGTGAGTTTATTCCTATTGATAATTCTGGAATTGATGTCAATATGCCAAGAATAAAAAAAGATACTGCAAATGAAGAAACAGAGATTTTTTTTGTAAGTGTTGATATGGCATCAACGATAAGATTTGCCGAAAACCACAAGATTAGAAATGAACCAATAAAAAAAATAAGGTGAATAAGCATACTATATACCCATCATTAATGAATATGCATCTGTAGGGAACGCAGATCTGCGTTCCCTACAATTACCATTCCATACGATTAACAACAACCAACCTTATCTTCCTTGACTATCAAATCCACTTTTTCGTTGACCTCCTCCACCTCCAAAATCTTCTCTCGGGCGAGGAGGACGAGCTTCTGCAACTACAATTTTTCTCCCCTTATAATCCTGTTCGTTGAGTCCATCAATAGCTTTTTTTACCTCTTCTTCGCTTCCCATTTCAACAAAACCGAATCCTTTTGATCTGCCGTCTTGAAATCTGATGATTGTTGCCGATACAACAGATCCATATTGGCTAAAATGGGCTTTTAGATCATCTTCCGTAATCTCATATAAAAGATTGCCTACGTATAGTTTTTTATTCATATAACTCACCTCCCTCTGAAAAAGTATATCATGAAAGATGTGATGAAGATCTCATTGCTTCAACATAAAATGAAATAAATAACCTCTGATATAAACTATATCATAAAAGAATTCGTTGTCAACCCCGATTTAATCAGAGTCAATGCCCTACTGAAAAATCTCAATCACATAAATGATCATACGCCACATTCATTGTTCCGATAAGAGCGTCAATGATCTCTCGCGCATCTTCAAAACTCAACGATCTGATATTGTGAGGAAAATAATGAAATACTTCATTGCGACCACGTTTCCACGTAGTCCACACTCTGTCTGCGATTATGTTACCGTAGATATCTGCAATTTTTTTATACACTGATGCATCGCCTAATTTACGTACAAGATTGGGCGATAATACTTTTCCAAGTCTAAAATGTGGCGAGATATACTCCTCATCGTTGATAAACCCCACATCAAGGAATAGCTTCTTTAAAAACCCCTCATATGCTTTAGCAAAGGGAAATACGACAAACGAATAATCAATGAAATCGAATTTTTTATCCTGTTCAATCTCTTTCAAAAGAAATTCTCCTTGTTGAATAAGGTCTTTTTGAGGAGAAGATAAATACTCCCATAAGTCCGTATACGTATCCTTAAAAAGATTACTCATATTTTATTTATCATAACATAAAACTATTCCTTGCATTCTATAAAAAAATATATACCCATCGTAGTTTAAGTTTGCAAAGCAAAATGAACGTACGAAGGGTTATGCCGCTTACAGATGAAGCACGTTGTTTCAATTTCATCTGAAAGCGGTATAATAATCTTTTTTTTACAGTTGAATTTTACTTCATAGTTAACTACAATACTCATCATGAATAAAACACCTCATTTTCTGACAGGAGTACAAGAAGAATTGAAAAAAGTAACTTTTCCTACTCGTACAACAACGTTTAAGTTAACCGTAACTGTTTTTATTATTTCCTTGATTGTTGCGATATATTTAGGTATAATAGATGTTTTCCTTGCAAAAGGTCTTGAGATAATAACAAAATCAAAATAACTCAATTTTTTGTATTTAATTTTTTATATTTAATATTGAAATATGGATCAAAATATCCCTCAAAAACAAGAACAATCAGCTGTCCCTTCGCCTTCAACACAAAATGTGCAATGGTATGTCGTACATACTCAATCAGGCTTTGAAGCAAAAGCAAAAAAAGGACTTGAACAACGAACTAAAAGTCTTGGATATGAAAATAAAATATTTGATATTGTTATACCGCTCCGCGATGTAGTTGTTATAAAAAAAGGAAAGAAAAAAACAGTCAAAGAAAAAGTTTTTCCTGGATACCTTTTAATAAAAATGGTTTTTGATGATGATTCGTGGCTCGTAGTACGCACCACGCAAGGTATCACTGGATTTGTGGGCGCTGGGACCAAACCAACGCCCATATCTGAAAAAGAAGTAGAAGCGATAAAGAAATTTGTAGAGCAGGAAGAACCAAAATTCAAAGCAAAATTTTCAGTAGGAGAAGCAGTCAAGATCACTGATGGGCCATTTTCTGATTTTATAGGAAGCATAGAGTCAATAGATGAATCAAGAGGAAAACTTAAAGTATTAGTATCAATTTTTGAACGCGAAACCCCTATAGAACTTGATTTTTTACAAGTAGCAAAACTATAATATGGCAAAAAAAATAAAAACAGTCATTAAACTCAATCTTCCTGCTGGCACTGCAACTCCTGCGCCACCGGTCGGCCCGGCGCTCGGTCAGCACGGCGTGCCGATTATGCAATTTATCAAAGAGTACAACGCGCGCACCGCAAGACTGAAGGGGCAAGTCATTCCCGCAGTCATCACGGTCTATGAGGATCGGTCGTTTACTTTTATTACCAAACTCCCCCCAGTTGCTGAGATGATCAAAAAAAAACTTGCAATCGCCAAAGGTTCTGGAAAAGCAGGTTTGGAAAGTGTTGGCAAACTGACAAAAAAACAGGTTGAGGAAATCGCGAAAGAAAAAATAAACGATTTAAATACTGTAGATAGTGCATCAGCAGTGAAAATCGTCGCAGGGACTGCGCGAAGCATGGGGATAGAAGTCAAAAATTAAAAGTTAAAAGTACTTTATGGGAAAAATACGCACAAAAACACTGGGACTTGAAGGGGTTGAAAAAAAACAAAAAGAATCAGCGAAAATCCGCCGTGAGCAAAAGAAAATACGTAGGGAAAAAGCAAAAGAAACAAGTCAAGAAAATATAACACCTTCTTTTCAAGAGACAAAAAAAGAAAAAGACGAGACAAAACAAACGAAAAAACCTATAAAAGAAAAGAAAAACCAACTCATTATAAAAGGAAAAAACTATCAAAACGCAGTAAAACAAACAGATAAAAACAAAAAATATTCCCTTTCAGAAGCTCTGACTTTAATTAAGAAAATTAAGTATGCCACATTTGATGAGACCGTAGAACTTCATATAAACGTCAAAGATCAGAATATAAAAGGAGAAGTCACTTTTCCTAATACAGGGTTTGGGAAAAAACGACGTGTCGCAATCATTGATGATACAATACTTTCTGCTATTGAAAAAGGAAAAATTGAATGGGATGTACTCATCGCACATCCATCCACCATGTCAAAATTAGTCAAATACGCCCGTGTCCTCGGACCAAAAGGCTTGATGCCCAATCCGAAAAACGGGACATTAACTGATAAAACAGATGTGGCTTTTAAGAAATTCTCAGCCAATATCATACACTATAAGACTGAAGCCAAGTTTCCCATCATTCATCAATCAGTAGGAAAACTTTCATTCACTGACGCACAACTGACAGAAAATATAGATGCCTTTCTCAAAGCAGTTTCCACAAGCAAAATCAACTCAATCTTCCTCAAGTCCACCATGAGTCCTTCAGTCAAATTGCAAGTTGAATAAATTTAATCTCACATAACCTCAATTTTGCATAACTTCAATTCTAACAATCTACTTTAACAATCTCAATCTTTGATAAAAACTAAACCATATTTTATTAGATATGTTTTATATATACCGCTATTGTACGATCGTTTATTAGTGGCATATATCATGAAAGAAAAAAGGCTCGCTTTATTTTTTCTTCATCTTCTATCTCTTGAGCAATTATATATTGCATATACTCTCCTCCTTCAACTATACGCTTCACTAATGTTATTTCTTTTTGACACTCGTATGGATACACATACACGCTTTTTTGATATTGAAAAAAGCCAATCATGGATAAAAACTTTCGTATATAATCACGCTTTTTTCTCTCTTTCTCTGGTACGTCAAAAATGACTAAAAACCATTTTCCATCCCACTTCTTATTTTTCTTTTTATGATCTAAAAGCTCCCTCAATGAATACCTCAATACTTCAATCCTTCCTCTATCCAAAATCTTTACCATCGCTTCATTCCCATGACTTTCTACTGACAATAACCTTCTTTTTTCCAACCGTTTCAATGTCCTTTTTATCTTTCTACGAGATACTGTGCGATTTTTTACCTCTTCAATGATTTTGTATATCATTCCTACAGCAATAGGAAAATTGGGTGTAAGAACGACTGACCCTCCTACGACTAAACTTATCCCTATGGCCGAAAAAATAAGTTGTTGCAATTCACGACTTTTGAATGACTCTATTTTTTTCTTTTTTATCTCTTTTTTTTCACTACTATATTTTTTACTCATATATTTTATATATACCACAAATGAACGATCGTTGTCAAGTGTGATGTATTGACAAAGACTTCATAGTTTGTTAAAATACCGTTCATGTTAGAAAAACTTATTGTCAACAATCTAAAAAACCAACTATCTATTCAAGAAATAAAAGAAAAATATAACGTTGATGAGATGATTGAAAGTGAACAAGAAGCATGGAAAACAAAAGAAATTCCACATCCTCCCAAAGAACTTTTTGAAGTCTTAAAAAGGGCCAATGAAAATGGATTCACTACCTTTGTACCTCATTTTTTTCCAAAAAAAGATTTTGCTAAAAAAATAAAGTGGGATTATACTATAACTCTTGGTGATATCCCTAAAGTCAAATTCTTTCATAAATGGCCAGGTCTTGGTGTAGTACCTGAAAAACGTTATTGGCTGTATATCAAAGAAGGTTCTTTACCAACAAACGCCGCTCAATTATATAATATGTGGGTTTTAATTGATCAAATTGATCAAAGTATTCATAATGAAGAATATGAGTTTAAAGGAGATGGACTGTGTCAAGTATTACATCAATTAAGAAACGAGTTTAAAATTCATACTCCATATGCTTCTCCAGTAGCAATAAGTGCAAAACTCTTATCTACCACACGATGTGGTACCTACTGGAATGAAATTCATGATCATGTGCTTCCAACAATTGCGGACATTATTCAGGTAGATTCAGAAATAATTCGTCTTCCCACCGTAATTGAACGTAATATGCTCTCTAATCTTTTTCCTATAGAGTTTCCATCTCAAACTATATGGGAATGGGCAGAAGATAAATTAGGACAGACTGATAAAAAAGGTATATTTACAGAAAGTAAAATGAATCGTATTATCACCAGTGGAACCCACATAGATGATAATAATACTTTTGGTAATGTTCGAAATCAAAGGTCTGATGATGATAATCGTGGTTGCCTTTCTTATCATAAGACAAATCTTTTTTCCTTTCGTCCCATGATTACATTCCCAATCAAAAAATAAAATCTTCTCACGGTACCGGAAAAACAATCGCCATATTTTCTACCTTTTTCCTCAATAAAATAAGTTCTGTGCTCTTTTTCATTTGCTTTTCAAACTCTTTTATATATCCTCTTCTCTCCTCTTTTTTCTCTGGCAAACGGTAGGATTTTATCAGCTCAATAATTTCAAGAATAGTTTTTCCAATAAATTGCATTTCTTTTTCCTTCATCCCGCGCGTGGTTGCGGCGGGAGTGCCAAGTCTTATTCCTGACGGATAAAAAGGAGATGAAGATTCATCAGGTACGGTATTTTTATTCACGGTCAATCCAACTAAATCAAGCGCTTTTTGGACAAAAACACCCGCGCCTTTACCAAGTGTTTCTGTCAGATCAACCAAG
This sequence comes from Patescibacteria group bacterium, assembly GCA_035290045.1. Classification (GTDB taxonomy): domain Bacteria; phylum Patescibacteriota; class Microgenomatia; order UBA1406; family HO2-37-13b; genus DATDVH01. The sequence continues at coordinate 13,874 of DATDVH010000061.1, forward strand.
ATGAGATGATTCTCTGTGCCACCACCAACCAACTGTAATCCACCCTTACTTAACACTTGAGCTAACAGACGCGCGTTTTTCACCACTTGTTGTGCGTACTGTTTGAATCTTGGTTGAAACGCTTCATAAAGGCAAACTGCAATCGCCGCAGTTTGATTATCATGAGGTCCGCCTTGAAGGCCGGGAAAAACCGCTTTGTTTATTTTATCCGGCAAATCAGCATCTTTTTTCAATCCCTTTTCAGTAACCATGATCATGGCGCCTCGTGGCCCGCGTAAGGTTTTATGCGTCGTGGTCGTTATGATATGTGCGTGTTTAACTGGTGAAGAATGAACTCCGCCAACAATAAGTCCTGCAACATGCGCAATATCTGCCGCCAAATACGCACCGACCTCATCTGCAATCTCAGCGAATTTTTCATAATGAAATTGCAACGGATACGCCGTCGCCCCAACCCAAATCAATTTTGGCTTGTGTTCTTTTGCTAACCGCCTGATTTCTTCATAATCAAACAAATCATGTAACTTTTGACTGGTAATTTTTATTTTTTCATTTTTAACTTTTAATTTATACTGTACTGTCTTATAGAATATGCCCGTCGCAGAAACCATGTGTCCGTGAGTCAGATGTCCTCCTGCGGTCAATGCCTGCCCCATCACCACGTCTCCGGGCTGACAAACCGATAGGTAAACAGCTAAATTAGCCGGCGATCCAGAATATGGTTGAACGTTCACAAAGGGGACGTTAAAAAGTTTTTTTGCCCGCTCCTGCGCCAATATTTCCACATCATCAACATATTCATTTCCACCATAATATCTTTTTTTCGGATAGCCTTCTGAATATTTATTCACAAAAACCGAAGATAAAACTGAACGAACTGATGAAGATGCGTAATTTTCCGATGGAATAAGCTCAATCCCCTCTTTTTGACGTTTTTGTTCTTTTTGAATAAGATCTGCAATCAATGTATCTTCCATCTTAAACCCTCTTTTCATTTTCTTTTTCACAGCAACATTCTGCTGTATCAGTACAACATACCCCTTTATCAAAATTATTCTCAATCACAGACCAGTCTATATTCTCAAAAAAAGCGTCAATATATGATCCGCGATTAACTCCGTAGTCAATAAAATACGCATGTTCGTACGTGTCAAGCGCAACTAACGGATGAGTTTCAAAAAGCGGATAAGTGTTTTGCGCATCGCCAATATAATTAAACAGACAGTTCAATCGGTGATTCCAACCTAACCACACCCAGCCGCGAGCGGCAATACCAGTAGCTTTCATATCTTTTTTGAAATGGTCAAATGAACCAAAATCTTTTTTAATTTGAGTTAATAATTTTCCTTTTGGTTGAGCTCCCTTACCGCCAAGATGTCCAAAATAAATCTCGTGATTAACAATTCCTCCGTAAGCAAAAGTTAATTCCACTTTTAATTCGCGAATAATTGAATACGTCTGGTTTGCTTTTGTATATTCATCATCAGAAAGTTGCGCAAGGTTTTCCATGATCTCATTATATTTATTCACATACCCTTGATAGAGTTTCAGATGCTCTTCAATGGTCTTTTTTGAGATTCCTTTCATCTGAAAAATTGTTGGCGAGAATGTTTTGGTTGAAAACATTGTATGCATAAAAATATAGGTTGCAAATGAATAACTTGAGACAGTTTAGTTTTTTTTGGGAAGTTTGTCAATAGGAACTTTATATCTTATACTGTATCTATACCCATCGTAGTTGAAATTGCAAAGCGATTTCAGCGTACGAAGGGTTATGCCGCTTACAGATGAAGTACATTGTTGCAATTTCATCTGAAAGCGGTATATGTTGATACAAAGCATTCACGCAATCATTCTTATTTTCACCGTTGTTATTTCATTTTTGATCAAAACGCCGCTCTATCACTATGAATTTTTTTTCGTTCTCATTGTACTTTTACTGTATATCATAATAAAAGGCACGCTCAAACCTCTTGTATTCCAACACCGCCTGATAGATTCAGTACTCTTTACCTTTATAATTACTACTCTTATCAATAGCACCGGAGAGATACACTCACCTCTTTTTTTTCTCCTGTATTGTCTTATCTTCGGTCTTTCACTTCTCCTTGAACCATTTGTTTCTTTTGCGACAGCGGTAAGTCTGATTATCCTCTATCTTCTCTCAATTCCTCCCAACCAGACAATCGCTGATCTTCTTCCACTTTTTTCTCTTGCATTTATCAGTCCTTTTGCCTTTTTTTTAGGAGAAGAATATCAAAAAATTCTTGAACAAAAAAAAGACATCATTATCTTAAAAAAGAAAAATGAAGATTTACAAGAAAAAATAAACCATCTTATCGCGGAATATGAAAAAAAATAATGCGGTTTTGTATCTTTTATCTTTTATATTTTATATTTTATATTTTATTTATCCTCATAAAATACATGCCGTAACACTGAAATCACCCCAATATCGTATAGAAACAAATACTTCAAAAGAAGAATCTCATGCATACACTCCTCAATCATTCGCTCAAAAAGGATATATTCTCACGTCGCGAGCTGATAAAAATCTTTTTACGATTATCATCTCACAAAACGTGCTTGATCTTCTCACTCCTCAACACGTATCCATAACTATCGCTCCTCCAGATTCAGGAGTGTACACACTGAAAGCGTTTAAACCAGACCCTTTTACTAATTTTGATGGCTCATCATCCATACCCGATACGCATTGCGATCTGAAAAAGAAACCATGCAATCCTCATGAAGCTCAAGTATGGGACTCATCTTTAATATATGGGTTTGGATATTCTCTTAATGGATCTCGTTTCCGCCCATTCTCCAAGACACCAATTGATATTGTACGTTCAGATTTTTCATCTCAAAAAAACACGTATCAATTCATACTGAAAACAGTTCCTTCTCCTGATCAACCACAGGGTACCTATCGCGCAACCATACATATTATTGCATTTCCAGATTTTTAATCCGTATGCACTGTCATTTTAAGAGACCTATATTGCTTGTTGTCAGTTTGATTATATTTGGTCTGTTGTTTTATCCTTTATACGCAAAAGAAGTTCTACCTGTAGCAAACGGCGTCAACATGTCTCTTTCTCCTTCATACACACAATTACTTATTCAACCAGGAAAAAGTGTAGACATCACGTATGAATTAACCAATTGGGGAGATCCATCAACTTTCTCATTTCATATATATCAATTTGACACAATTGATACAGGAGAAACACTCAAAAAACGTGATAAAAACGATGAGGCTATTCATTTTTCATCACCAGATGGCGAACACAATGATCAAAGATTCTTCCTCAACTCCAAAAAAAAGAAAGAACTGAAAATGACCATCTCAGTAGATGAAAACACAGTGCAGCATGATTATTATTATGCTCTCACTGCTCACAACGAACCAGCTTGGAATACTGACGAAAAATCGCTCGCTGCACGAATTAAGACAGGGCTTTCAAGTATGCTTTTCATCACAGTCAGTAGAAATGGAAATATTGATTCAGAATCTTTGGTGGACTTATTCACTCTTACAGGATCATCATATCCAGCTTTTGGCACCATCAGTATATTTGATTCTTTTGATGTCATACGTCCCGTAATCAGCTTAAAAAATAACGGACGCAATTTTATCTCCGTAGATGGAGAACTCACGCTCAAAAACATGTTTGGTCTCTCATCAAGTCTACCGCTCACGTCATCGATGGTCTTAAGCGAATCATCCCGCACAATCCCATTGGCACAAACGAATCCCCGATTTAATCGGGGTCAGATTCCGACCCTCCTCTTTCCCGGTAAGTATACTGCAACTGTGCGCATAATCATTCATAATCCGCATACTAAAGAAACACTTGCAACATTAAACTCTTCATATCAATTCTTCATCATACCGGGAAAACTTATAGTTATTGTTGTGCTTCTTATGCTTATTCTTTTCATGTACATTTTTAAAAAGCAAAACCGCATTGACAAATAAAGTTATAACTATTACTATCAATATATAAACGTTTGAAACGAAGTGTTAACTTGATGAATAAGTTTTATTTTGTTATAATAGTCTAAAATTAAATTTATATGAAAATTCCACCTGCAAAACTTAAGGCAATTTTACTTTATTTTTGCAATTATACAGATACTAAATTTCTGGGAAAAACAAAGTTAATGAAATTGTTTTATTTCTTAGATTTTATGCACTTAAAACAATATGGATCTCCTGTGACTTTTGATACTTATGTCAAAATGGAACATGGGCCAATTCCTGCTATAATAAAACTCTATGTTGATACGGCGTGCGAAAATATAGATGAATCATTTTTGTTTGATACTATATATTGCGAAAGAATCAAAACTATTGATATACGTATGTACAAAATTCTACCTGTAAGAAAATTTGCAGAAAAAGATAAAAAACTTTTTTCTGTCACAGAACTTGAGATACTGGAAAAAATATGCGCAAGATATGGAAATAAAAACACCGCTTATATAGAAGAAGCGTCACATAAAGAAGCGGCATATCAAAAAACGTGCATAGGTCAAACAATACCATACACAATAGCAACCGAAGATGAAGATTGTCTTGTAGAGAAAGAAAATATAGAATTATTGATGAAAATATATTCATGAAAATATCTTTAAATTTCGGTGATATATTTAGGTATAAAGGAAATGATTATGTCTTCCTTGCCGCATCAGAAAGAAGCAAATACGTAGCAATAATTCTTGATAAAGAATTCACCAAACAATTGAAAATTCGAGAAAGTAAACCTTCTAAAATTCCATTAAACCAACAAAGACTGTTTTGTTACATTATTTTAGAAACTCCTGAATACGATGGACGCGCATGTTATCACGGTAACGCAGATTCTCATAACGATATCTTTGACCTATATATAGACAATTTGAATATAGAATTATCTAAAAAAGATAAGGAAGAATTAAAAAAAGATATACTAATATATCCTATAAATGCCGAAATAAAAGAATTGGTAAGTAAAATCATTCTATAAAAATGAAAATCTCTCTGAATAATTTTTTATATTTTATTTTTTACCTTCCATCCCCTTTCTCCTATCTCAATAACAACATCCCCTTTTTCATCCGTCCGTATATATTTCTTATTTAACGCCTTAAAAATGTCTATAATCTCCTTTGACGGATGACCATACGAATTATTCTTACCTACACTTATCACAGAAAGTGTCGGATCTGCTAATCGTAAGAAATCAGATGTCAATCCATTCTTTGAGCCGTGATGCGGCACTTTCAAAATATCAATAGATGCTGGAGATTGTTCTGAAAACTTTTTTGAAACTATACCCAATACAAGAGGCGACGCATCGCCCGTAAAAAGTATTTTTGTTTTTTTATCCGTCAGAACAAAAATCTGTGAAAAATCATTCAGATCTCCTATAGGATCAAAAAAATTGGCTGTGCTATCACTATTGTTTGTATTTTGAAAAGTATGATCTAAAAAAAATTGTCTTTCAGGCCAAAAAAAAGCTATATGAATATTCTTCAGATTGATCGTATCGCCTGCGTACAAATAACGTATAGCAGTTTTCTCCTTTAATAATTTTTCCCGAAGCACAGTAAAAGAATGAGCAGGATTTGAGACAGGAGGAACAATAAAATTTTTTATCGTATACCGATCAAGAACACTTTCATACGCTCCATAATGATCTTTTTGGGGGTGCGAAAGAAACGCTAATTCAATCGTATGATCATAAAAAGGCATATACCGACCAAGACACGTCAGGATAGCTTTTGTCGGTCCTGCGTCTACCACAATATCTATCTTATCAGCAGTCCGAATATACGCACCATCTCCCTGCCCGACATCGCAGAAAACCACACGTGTCGTATGACGTAACTCATCGTAGAAATAGACTGAGATGAGTATAGAAAAAGAAAGTAGTACTGCAATCGCTATTGTTTTGAATGAAATCCCGATAGTATCCATCAAAATTGAATATAACTAAAAGGGAGCTTTGATAAAGACTCAATAATAAATACCATATAACTCGTCAATCCATATGAAAGATACGATGGCACAAGTCCCAAAGACCAATGAATTGTGCCAAGAAGAGCTGTCAGAAAACCAACGATCATCAACGGTGCGATAAAAAATGAAACAAGAAGCGTTGAGATCGGTGCAAGAAGAGAAATTTGCTTGAAATAGAGAAAAATAATTGGTGCGGTAAAAACCTGTGCCGCAAGTGATGTTCGAAGATCTTTTTTCATCGCTGCCATGAAACGCCCCATCCCTGATTGAGTTTTTTTAAAATTATATGAACCAAAAAGCATAATCCCAAACGTCGCCCCGTATGATAATTGAAAAGAGACAGTAGTCAACCACTGTGGTTTCAAAAGTAAAATCACCACAGCAGAAAGAAATAAGAGATATATGCCATGAGTTCTTCTTCCCAACGTTATTGACACGCTCGTTAAGATACCCATAATACCTGCACGTACGATGGGAGCTTGAGGACGGACAAAAATAATAAAAATAATTGTTCCCAGAATGCTCATCACTAAAGAAATCTTTCTGCCAAATGACTGAGTAAGTGAGATGATAATCGCAGAAAGAATAGTAATATTCATACCAGATAACACCACTATATGTAATAACCCCACTGATTTTAATTGTTCATAAAAAACGCGCGACGTTCTCACTGGTATTCCAAAAAGTATACCATTCAAAAGTGAGGAATGTGGTTCAGGAAGGTAGTGATTTATCACTGAAGTAAAAAAAGACGGTGAAACCATAAAAAATGTTATTCTGTGCTCACGAGATTCTTAATTTTTGAAAACACACTTTGAGAGACAGCTTTTTTATTCAATAATTCTTCAAGAGATGAATAGAGTCTTTTGTCAATAATTTTTTGTGCAGTAACAGCGCCAATACCTGGGAGTGTCTCCAACAGATCAATTGATGCTGTGTTTATCCCGATTAAACCTGTAGAAGTTTTTCCATCTGTAATAGGTCTCTCTATCACTTCATCCTCCGAGGGTATATAAATTTTTTCTTGATCTACCACTTTTTTTGCCAAATTAAACGTTCGTGTAAAATACTCTCTATCAGCATGTACTGATAATCCATCAGCTAATACTAATACGTCTTTCAATCGTGCTCCCATCGTCACTTCATACACATCTGGCTTTTCAACTGCTCCTTGAATGTCAATGAATATACGTGGCGCCGCATCTTTATCTGAATCAACAGTTATTTGTTTTTGAGACTGATTAAATTGAATCGCATCATCATTTTTTTTGAAAAGAGCAAACGATATAACTAAAGAAATCACCACAATAAACACAGAAATACATCCAAGCAAAAGTTCTGAACGAAACGCAGTAATAAAAATTAAAACTCGTTCTTTTATATCCCCGTGCGAAGGCATATAAACGAATTATATATCATGTATTGCTTGATTTTAAAAATTGTATATATTTATGGTACATATACTGCTATCTTTCTATCTAAACACTGAGGAGCGTTGACTGATAAAGGATCCTTTTAATTTCTTTGAATAGGAAAAAAGCCTCAAAGCCAATCCAACGATGAGTAACTAAACTTTTTGGCAATCCAGGATCATCTCTTATTAAATCAATATATAAATCAGTAATCTGTGTGAGCTTTTCTTTTGGTTTTTTTTCCGAAGATAAAAGCTCATGCCACTGACTCAATGCTCCACGATATTTTTTTTCTATCTCCGATATGCTCCATACCTTCTCAACTAAGTCTTCTCGTTTTCCAAAAATATGAGTTGATTCAAATGCATGAATGTATTTTTCTTCCTCTCTCCCATATACCAATGTACGTAAATTTTCAATAATAGGATGAGGTGTGATCCAAAAAGATCGATGCCACGGTCCAAGACCCCATCCTTTCATAGAACGCCGAAGACGATCACGCATGTCTCTCTTTTTCTCCGGGATCTCATATGATATCACCCTCCATAAACCATCCCATTCGTGCTTGACAAATCTAAAAAAAGGAAACTCAAGACATAACTCATCATATCCTTTTTCAGTTAAGCGGTATGCATGGTGATCTGCTGATCGCGAAATCAAATCGCCTTTTAACATACCTGAAATAGTACCTTTAGTTTTATGGTTATATGTAAGATTAAAAATTGGTAAAATACCTGTATCAAGAACTATATACGGATGAGTTTTTTCACCTATTAAAAAAAGAAGAAGCATTAACTTAGTTCGTCGGTTTTTTACCTGCATAACAATAAAACTAACAGACGAGTACTTACTTGTCAAGTAGATAACTAAAATAAGGAAAAATGTCACTATTCTTTTTTATCTGCTAAAACAAAAAATTCTCTCATTATACTTTCTACATGCCCCCTTTAAGAACACATCTTTTATTAAATTTTCTTATGCTATAATAAGATTATCAAATCAATCTAAATCAATTATAAAACGTGTGTGTTTTTTCCTTATCTACTAATGCTCAACGATTTTATTCTCCATGATCTTTTACTTTTTTCTTTTTTATTTATTTTGTGCACACATCCTCATTCTCTTACTATTTAACTATGGGACTTTACATTTACAAAAGAAAGATGTAACAATACAATTGATGCTCGGTAAATAAATTAAATCCAATTAAATTATACTTTTATTTACTTCTTATTTCTTTGGTAAAGGCATAATAACTATATCAAAATATTATTAAAATACCTCTTGACATACATATCAAAGTCATCTACTATAAAAATACTATGGTTTATCGGTATAATCTTAATAATCTTGAGGCTTTATTTAAGGAATATCTTATTTCGGGAATAAAAAAAAACCAGCCTCTTCATAAAAATACCGTAAAAAATTATCTTTCAGATATTCGTCATTTTTTAGGATGGTTTAGTCAGAGTGTAAAAGAATCCGATGCATTTTTTTCTCTTTCTCGTTCTCATATTGAGGCGTATAAAAAGTATCTCATCGCAAATAATCTGCCCGCACGAACCGTTAATCGTCGTTTATCAACTGTGAGGAAATTCTGTTTTTTTTGTACAGAAGCCAAAATCCTACATATAAACCCATCAAAAGGCATCGGTAATATTTGCACAGAAAAAATTAGAAAAATCAAGGATACTACCATATCCTCTCTCATCAATGACTTCCGGCACGAACTTATATCTGAAGGGCTCTCTGCCAACTCAATTAAGATTTGTATACGTGATATAGAAAATTTTTTTTCAGAGGTAGCACACTATGGATAAATTTCTGTCAAAAGAGACACTCAACAAATATAAGGTTTCACTTCAAAATAAAAACATCTCGTCAGAAAACATACAAAAAAAGCTTTCATCGCTTGCACGATTTGTGCAATGGTCTCGTAAAAAAAAACCACTACCACACTATCAACAAATAGTAATCAAAAAAAAAGTAGAAAAGAAATATACCATGATCTTTTCTATTATGTCAGTGAGTATTTTACTTACTTTCAGTAGTTTATTTTTTTTATATCTACAGAAAAAAGTAAAAGAAACATCTCAAACGGTCGCGGCTCAAAAAATTGAGGGAAAAAGAACTATTCTTTTTCAAGGAAACCTCACCGATACTGTAGGAAATCCTATTCAAACAAAAACAAACGTACAATTTGCGTTATACGATCGGATTGAAGGTGGAAAAAAACTATACAGCTCTGGAACGTGCTTATTCGCTCCTGAAGAAAACACTCCTCTTGCTATAGAAATTGGAAATAATTGTGGCTCTCCAATAAGTCAACAGTTATTTTTTGAAAATGAGCGTGTGTATCTTGGTATTTCTGTAGGAAATGACGAAGAAATGAGCCCTCGTCAACAAATCTCAAATGTAGCATATACAGAAAATAGCAGTGCTCTTCAAGGACACTCTCTCGCATCTTTAGAGAATGAAAATCCAGCGCTTTCAGATGGAGCAGAGATCAATACAATTCCTCTGATCAATCAGTATGGAAACCTTGTTTTGGCGACGCACAATCCTCGCGTCTTAAGTACTTCAGGTACGTTTCAACTGCGCGGTCAAGCGCTTACCTTTGCAACTGATACGGGATCTGCAGGAGATATCATATTCAATCCAGATACTGGTGGAAATACTTTTTTTTCTGCAGGAAATGTCGGTATACGAACAGAAAATCCTCTGACGTTTGATTTGCAGATTGGTGGCAATGCAGGTCCTGATAAAAACAATATGTATTCTCTTGGTTCAACAGCATTCCATTGGAATACAATATATACAAATAATCTTATAGGGTCAGATGTCGGAATACTCGGATATTTACAAAGAAATAATAATGCAGTTTCCCTCACTCACCTCACCGACGACTTCATTATTGGCGATACGGCAAGTTCATCTGCACATATCACACTCAGCGGGACATCAGGAAAAATTGGGATTGGTACACAAAATCCACAAGAAAAATTAACATTAGGATCATCGGGTAACTTTGCCACAGAAATGTCCGTGCCAAAAAATATATTAGTGCAAACAGGGTCTGGAGGAGCATTAAGTACTGGAATATATTATTTCAAAATCGTTGCGTCAGACAGCGTTGGTACGACCGCTGGGTCATCTGAAGTGTCGTGTACGGTGAATGGAACATCTCTGACACGATGTGCGATCAGCTGGGACGCGGTGATCGGAGCACAGTCATACCGAGTATATAAAAGCGCCTCACCGAATCTACAAGATCGATATCAAACCACACAAACCAATTCACTCAATTATAATGGCGATGGTGGCGCCACCCTTGGATCAGTCCCATCAGCAACAACCGCGTACGTGAGTAAATGGTCTGCTGTTGGAAGCTCATGGATACTCGGAGGCAATATGGGGTTCGGAACGACTAACCCAAACAAAGGTAAGTTACAAATAGATGCCTCAAGAGGTGTCCTTTTATATACAAATAATACAGGCACTGGCAATAGCATAGAAGATGCAAGTGGCGCAAAACTGACCGCATCTGGTATATGGACCGATGCATCAGATCAAACAAAGAAAAAAAACATCACTCTACTTTCCTATGGATTATCAGACCTTCTCAAGCTGAATCCAGTGCAGTATCTTTGGAAAAATTCTGGACTTTCAGATATCGGGTTTGTCGCACAAGAGGTACAAAAAATAATTCCAGAACTCGTCTATGGAGTTGAAGGAAACCTCAGCATGTCATACGGACATCTCACTGCATTGATAGTCAAATCTATTCAAGAACAACAAAACAAAATAAATATGCTCTTATCCGATGTTCAAAATCTATCTCAAAAAATATCAGTGCAAGACCTTTTTGTTAATCATACGTTCGTATCTCCTGTGGTAATAACTCAAGACATTACTGCTACAGGAAGTGCCATAATAAACGAAATAAAATCAAATACTATACACACTAATACTCTCTCCGTTGATCAGATTATCCCCAAAAAAAGCGAATTCATACTTGGAGGAATTTCAAAATTCATTATTCAAAATCTGAACAATTCAACCATAGCGATATTTGATGATCAAGGAAACGCAACTCTTTCCGGCACTCTCACGAGTGATGCTGTAAATCTACGGACCGCCTCAATCTCTGGCACATTGACTGCTGACGCCGTTGATACAAACAACCTCGCTACTCAAAATCTATATGCGCGTGATGCAACTATTTCCGCTACATTAAAAGCAAAAAATATTGAATCGGATAATATCACTGCAATTGAAAATACCCTCCACCAGATACAATCTTCTTATGCGTCAAATGAATCAGCATCAACAAATATTAACGACATTCAAAAACTTCTTGCGGAGATACGTTCCCAACCCCTTCCCAACAATTTCTCTGATCAAAATATACCAACCAATTCAACGAATTTTAATCAATTAGAACCAGTGGTAACCAACTTAACTGTATCTGATACATCTCATCTTTATGACGCATCAATCGCCAATTCTCTCACGATCGGAAGTTTAAGCTTTAAAGACGAGTCTATCCTCTCTCTTTCATGGGAATTAAAATTATCCGCGCTCTCAACAATAAATTTACTTGACGGAGCAGTTATCATCGCAAAAGATGGTAGTTTAACAACAAGAGGAGAACTCATCGCACACGGAGGAATACGGACAAATGAAATTAACCCGATATCCCCTTCTGATAGAATTACTATGGGTAAGGTCTATTTTACCGAAGGCATCAGTGTAGCAAAATATACGGACGCAACTTCATCAGCAGTCATACTTGGAGCATCGGATAATTTTAATCAAAATGGTATTTACGTCCCTTCTATTCAAACTTCAGCGAAAACAGCAGGCGTAGGTCTTTTACCCGCGTATTCAAGCGAAGTAGTGATCTATACAGACAAGCTTATTGATGACTCTTTAATTTATATTACTCCAACAACACAAACCAAAAACAAAACACTGTTTGTGGCTCAAAAGGAAAGCTGTATGGGAAAAAACACTTTATTAGCAACTGAAACAACTGTCTGCAAACCATATTTCAAGGTTGCTCTTGACAAAGCCCTGACAACTGATGTGAAATTTAACTGGTGGATAGTGAATTGAAAATAGCAATCAATAAAAGGACTTTTTATAAAGAAAGCGCAGGTATAGTCTGTTCTGAAGGATCAAACTGGCGAGTAATGATATAATATTTTTTAATCTTCAGTGAAAGACTGGTTTTTTTGAGATGGTTAAAATCGCTTGGAGTTGATTTTGTTTTCACCTCAAAGGCTTTCTCTGCATCTAAAATAAAATCAATCTCTGCTCCGCTTCTTTTTTGATAATAATTGATTTTCCCGTATTTTCTCACGTTGAGAAAAACCGCATTCTCAAAACTGCTTCCCTGGCTCACTTGGGCAAAATAATTTAAAAAACCATTGTCGCAGAGGTACACTTTACGACTTCCACTGACTTCCCGATCAACACTTCTACTCAAAGGGGTAATCAAACTAATAAAATAGGTATTTTCCAAAAAAGAAATAAATGAATAGACTGTTTCTCTTGATACGCCGACTTCAGAAGCTAATTTACTGATATCAATTTTTGCCCCGACCCTTTGCAATAAAAGCAGAATGAGATCGCGGAAAGCTCTTATTTCGCGAAAATCAGCCATGAGTTTAACGTCTTTTTCAAAATAAGATTTAAAAATATCAGTCAGCCTGAGCTTTTTTAATTCAATGCTTGTGCTTAAGACTACTTCCGGAAAGCCGCCATAATCCACATACTCGTCATAATATTTCTTTTTTTTCTCATAGGCAATAATATTTTTATTGCGTATTTTTTCAGAAAAGCTTGAGTGAAAATCAAGAGGCGCATTTTGAAAAATTAAAAACTCCTGAAAATCTAAAGGATACAATTCAAAAACAAATTTTCTTCCGGCCAAACTTTCCGGGAAAAGATTTTTTAAGTAAAAACTGCTTGATCCGGTTAAAAAAAACTTTATGTCATAATGATCATACAGATATTTAACCGCCTTTATCACCGATGGCATGGCTTGGACTTCATCAAGAAACAGGTATATTTTGAGAGCAGGATTGATATTGAATCGTTTGAGGTTAAAAAGGATATTGTTGTAATCTATTTCTTCAAAAATTTTTTGCTCAAGAGGGTTTTCTAAATCTAAAAAAACTTTGTTTTGACTTTTTATCTGGTCAAAAATCATCCTATAAAGAGTAGTTTTTCCCACCCTCCGCATACCAGTCAGCACAATAATCTCTTTATCTTCTATATGCGGTTTGATTGCATCAAACAATCTTCTTTTATAAATCATATGATAATTATAATCCTACATTTTTAGTACAATTTTGTCAAGTACTAATTAACAATATTTGTCAAGTACTAATTAACAATAAATAGATATTGACAAATAATATACATTTATGTATATTTTATATAAATGAAGTACTTAGACCTGCGTAAAAAAATAACGCATAACCTTTTCACCTTTTTAGACGTCGTTAAATTATTTCCGTCTGAAGATCCTCAATTGATTAAAACACAACTTTCCCGTTTTTCTCAAAAAAAGCTGATCACAAAAATTAAGCGAGAACTCTACTGTTTTGATCCTGCGCTCATAGATGAATTTGTCTTAGCAAATAAGCTGTATCAGCCTTCTTATATTAGTTTGGAAACAGCACTCAACGGTTATGGCATTATCCCGGATATTCCTCAATCATTCACTTCGGTTACAACAACGACAACCAAAAAAATAAACAATCAATTTGGCTCCTTCCGTTATATTAAAATCAAACAATCGCTTTTTTTTGGATTTAGTTCTGTTCAGTCATCTCGTGCGCCGATTTATTATAACCTTGCCCTCAAAGAAAAAGCTCTCTTAGATTATCTATATGTGCGAAAACTACAAAATATAACTGATTTGCGATTGAATCTTTCCGAAATCAACTATACGATATATCATAAGTTTGCACGCACTTTCCCTCCTTGGGTGCAAAAAATCATCACATCAAAAATATGATGAACAGTATCAACACCAATTTTGATCAAATCATCGCATTTGCAAAAAATTATAATCTGCCGCTGGGGAAAAAAAGAGCTATTCTACGAGAATTTTTACAAGTAAAAATATTAGATCGTATTTATCAAGAAAAAATTTCAGTTGGGTTATTTTTTGTCGGCGGCACCGGGTTGAGACTGTTGCGCGGATTAGATCGTTTTTCCGAATATCTTGATTTTGATATTAGTCATCATACATCAAACGAACTTGATGTTTTGATCAACATCACTGCTCGATCAATCCAAAAAGAAAACATTGCTCTTGATCTCTATTCAAATATAACAGATAAAAGAAAATATTATGAATTTCGTTTCAAAGACCTTTTATATGAATTGAAATTAAGCTCTAATCCAGAAGAAAAATTAATGATTAAGTTTGATTTTGAAACATTCTGGAAACATCAACTGCAAGAAACCATTCTGCTGAATCGGTATGGATTTTTAACGTCTGTAGTTACTATACCCCTCAATCAGCTGTTAGTCCAAAAATTGACCGCGTATCTGCTCCGAAGAGAAACGCAACCCAGAGATATCTACGATATCGTATGGTTGATTAGTCAAGGAGCTCGCATTGATAAACAATTCCTTCAACACAATCAATTACCAAATGATTTGCTTTCAAAAGTAAAAGAAAAATTCATCCGTGAAAAAACCCGTATAAAAACTCTCCAATCAAGACTCAAGCCATTCTTAATCAATGAACAGTATGTGAGTAAAATCTCGCTCTTATCCAAACTGATATAAAAATAGGTAATACCTCTTGCATTTTCTTCAATATTCAATTATATATAATATAAAAGTCAAAAATGAAAAGTCAAAAATTAAAAGTAAAAATAAAAAATAAAAGATAAAAAATATTACAATGAAAAAACTCATTAATTTACTTTTCTCTACTTTCACTCTTATCCTCTTTCTCTTTCTTCTTCCCTCTTCTGTCTCTGCCGCAACAAAATACTGGGTCGGTGGTAATGGAGATAGCGCAACAACTAATGCAAATGACTGGAGCACCACTAATCCATCAGCATGCAATGACGGAGGAGGAAATGCTTCTGCAGTGCCTGGATCTGGAGATGTTGCGATATTTGACCCTGATTGTGACAATAACAGCGCAATAAGCAGTAACTGGAGCGTGCAGAAAATTGATCTTCAGTCTGGTTATATAGGAACAGTAACGCAAAACTCCACTGTCACCGTAACGATTGATCCTGGCACTTCAGGCGATGCTCTGGTCATCGCAGGAGGAACATTTACTGGCGGAGACAGCGCTATTGATATCAATGATGGCAATTTTAACCAAAGCGGAGGAACTTTTACCAACTCAAGCGGCAATATGACGGTTGAGCAGGATTTTACCGTATCAGGAGGAACATTTACCAATACAGGGCAAACGGTGACGTTCAATGGTTCGGATATTTCAGACGAGTCCGATCTCACCTGTTCAGGGACGCTTTCAGGAACAATTGTGTTTACAAAGACAGGGACATGGGGTCTTGATATCGTAATAAACTCAGGATGCACTATCTCTCTTGGCACAAATCCTGTCACAACGCTTTCTAATAACTCTAGTACTGAGCTTGTAAACTATGGTACGATGGTGATAGAGAGTGGTACATGGACAATACAAAATACCACCGCTGAGGGTGCTACTGCTGCCTTTACAAATGTAGGTACGGTCACACATAATGGCACTGGTTGGGATATCAATGATGTTACTTTTGGAAATCTCGGGAGTGGAGCTATAACTTACAGCGGCACCAGTATCACCGTTGATCGCTCATTCTCAATAGGCAGTTCCTCTACGTTTGATTTAACCGGGATTACCGTAACCTTGGACGGCACAGCAGATGCAGACGATGCAACCCTCTACTGCAGTCAAACCATATCAGGCAATCTCACCATCAACAAAACTCATGCCACAGGAAACACCACCTTAGGCCGCAACTGCACCATCGCAGGCACCTTCACCCGCACTGATGGTCCTGTAGCCAACCCCGCATCTGCCTACACCCTCACGGTGCAAGGAGACTTCTCCATGTCAACTACTGACACGTTTGGAGGAGCAAATATGACCTTTGCAATG
>DATDVH010000062.1:0-6102 GCA_035290045.1 Patescibacteria group bacterium
AGAACCTGCTATAGTTGAATCCTATGCGGCATATCTGCAATCATCTGTAGGTATCCAAGAACAGATTAAAATTACCGCTTCAAAAGGCGTCATTGATATGACCTGCGGAGATAAAGAAAATAACTTCGTGAATTGGGTTCACATTGCACATGGTATAGGGATAGAATTGACGGGGCAATTTCTGTTTGAACACCTCACAGAAGCTCATGAATCAAGAGCGAACCTGTACGAAGCTCTTGCTGAAGAAAAAAATCTTATCGGGGACTACTATATACAGTCAGCACAACAACAAAGAGAAAAAGCATTATATTTTAAAAATCTGTCTACGTCGCGGAAAAGAGGCGTCTGAAGCTTTGATTTTTTCCTGCGAAAATTGGACAAAAAATTTTTTTGATGTTTCCGGCATAAAAGGCTCAAGATCAACGGCAATTTGAAGAATACGTTTTACTTGTGTTTTCAAAAACTCAAATAACGCATCGCCTTTCAAATTCCACGGCTCCTTTTTATCAAAAGATTGATTAATCTCATCAATTTTCTGCCATATCATTTCCAACGCCTTATGAAAATAAAATAAACTGATTGCCATTCCGACAGAAAGATTAATATTAGGTTTTTTATTTTTAAATAAAAAACCGCTCGTTTCGCACAGTTTTGCCAGACGCGAGATCGTATTCCCCAATCCATCAGCCAACTCGCTATTATAGACTTTCTTAATTTTATCAATTGAGATATCAACATCATCAACAAGCGGCCCGTATTTTAAGAAAAAATACCGCACTGCATCGGTACCGAACTGTTCGACTAATGCATCAGAACGAATCACATTACCCAAACTCTTGCTGATTTTCTGACCATTCAGATTGATAAAACCATGGGAGTAAATTTGATTAGGCAGACGCACACCAACAGATGCAAGCATTGCAGGCCATAAAAGCGCATGCCAGCGCAGATTGTCTTTGCCGATGATATGAATAATCTCTGTATCGTCATCCCAAAAACCTTTTTGAAATCCCGCAGTATAATAATTGATGAGCGCGTCAAACCAGACATAAATTACCTGTGTTGGATCGTTCGGAACTGGAATGCCCCAGCTTATTTTTTCTTTTGGTCTTGAAATGGGGATATCTGAAAGACCAGGGAAAGCAAGAAATGACTGCATCTCATGCTGACCCTGAGGATATATCAATTGAGGAGTTTTTGTTGAAAATCTTCCGAGTATTTTCTCTAAAAAATTTTGATACTTTGTCCAACGAAAAAAATAATTCTCCTCTTCCATTTTCTGCAATGTTTTGGTTTTATGCAGAGGACATTTGTTATTCTCTATTTCACGCTCCGTCTTATAACTTTCACATCCAAGACAATACAAACCGCGAAACGTTCCTTTATAAATATCGTCTCGAGCAAGACTTTTTTTCCAAAAATCAGCAACTGTTTTTTTATGATCCTCATCAGTCGTTCGTATAAAACGATCATAGGAAACATTCAACGTTTTCCATTGTTTTTTATCCTTGTCTGCAATCTCATCAACAAAATCCTTCGGACTTTTTCCGCGCGCGCTTGCCGCTTCTTCAATATTACCGCCATGTTCATCTGTGCCGGTTAAAAAAAACACATTTTCTTTATCCAATGCAATCCGATAATAACGAGCACAGCAATCTGCGACAATTTTTTGATACGCATGACCGATATGCACAACATCATTGGTATAATCAATAGCAGTGGTGATGAATACCTTTTTCATGCACCCATTATATCATGAAGGATCAACACTATTATCTTGCTTTTTCCTATTGTCTTGGCATAGGACCTATGAGATTGCGACAATTAACCTCGCATTTTGGATCGGTAAAAGACGCGTATCTGGCAAACACATCTGAATTGCAACACGTGCTTGGATTCAAAATCGCTGAACAATTAATACGCTTTCGCACTCATTTTAAGCCCGATAGTATTTTTGAAACTCTGTTGAAAAAAAATATACAAATCATCACTTTTGATCAACCAGAATATCCTCAAACACTTTCTCATATATCCGATCCTCCCATCTGCCTCTATATAAAAGGGGATAAAAAAATACTCTCTCATCCACTCATACTTGCTGTTGTCGGCACCAGAAAACCAACAAGCTATGGAGTATCTGCAACCGAACGAATAGTCAAAGAACTTGCGCTCTACGGATTTTCCATCATATCAGGAATGGCCATAGGTATAGACAGCACTGCTCACTGTATGGCAATTACATCTCAATCACCAACGATTGCCGTATTAGGATGCGGCGTTGATATCATTTATCCGCCATCAAACCGCTCACTATATAATAGTATTATAGAGAAAGGTGGAGCGGTCATCAGTGAATTTCCACCAGGATCCACTGTCCATCCCGGTCTTTTTGTCGCCAGAAATCGCATTATATCAGGACTGGCGCGTGGAGTGCTCGTGGTTGAAGGATCAAACAAATCAGGATCACTCATCACCGCACGATACGCAGGAGAACAAGGACGCGATGTCTTTGCCATCCCCTCGCCCATTACTTCTCCTTTAAGTTCTGCTCCCAACTATCTGATCAAAAACGGCGCGAAAATGGTTACTTCAGTTGACGATATTGTGGAAGAATACTCAACCGTGATAAAACGGTCAAAAAAAGAAGATATGATGCAGGACTTGAAAGGATTGGAAAAAGAGATGGTTGAATACCTTCTGAACGAACCATTTACTATTGACGACATAGTGAAAGCGATGCAGAAACCAGTTAAAACAATTCTTCACACTGTGAGCATCCTTGAAATTCAAGGAATTATTGCCACAAACTCCGAAGGCAAACTATATGTGAAGTAAAAAATGAGTATTGACAATAAGAATTCATAATGCTATTATGAATTACATTAAACATTCAATTCATATTATGAATATACAACGCATTACTGTCAGCATACCTGATTATCTCTATCAACAATTGATAAAAATAGCTCAACCAAGAAAAATCAGTCGTTTTATCACTCAAGCGATTGAAAAAGAAATAGTAGAAAAAAACAGTGCTCGTGATCCTATAGACGATTTTATCGTATGTATGAAAAAGAATAAATTAGTCAAAAAGACTAGAATAGATATACTAAAAGCCATAAAGAAAGGTAGAATGTAAACAAAAAATATGAAGAAACAGGTACTTGATGCTTCTATTATTATGACGGCTCTTATCAATGAAGAAAAGAAGGTGAGTCATTTTCTTGAAGAGTTGTTGCACTCACTACAGGAAAAAAAGATTGAAATTTACTCAACACCGTTTATGCAATACGAAGTGGCAAATGGTCTTAGATTTAGTTTTACAGATGAACAAAAAAGCATAGAGATTTTCAACAAACTCTCAGAAATACCCATTAAGATTTTTTTTCTGAATGCTCTACAACTGAAAGAAACTATTATCTTATCATATCAATTAAAAACCACTGTTTACGACACTGCTTATCATTATATCGCTCAATTAATAGACGGTCTATTTATAACATGCGACCGCGCGTATTATCAAAAAGCAAAACATCTGAAACATATTATGCTTATCTAACTTTATTTTCTTCCAAAGGATTTTTTATTTGATATTGTCGTTTTTATTTTTTAAATTTTATATTTTATTTTTTAATTTATCTCTATAGGTCTGTATATAGTATATATATCTAATATGTAAAAAAGGCTTTTTTAGACTTTTATTTTGCCCTAAGAAAGATTATAATCGGGAGCGGATTATATTTATTATATTTTTTTAGAAGACAACTAATTATGGAAAAACAAAAACCATTTGTCAATGGGGTAAATGAAAAAAAGTTTGGAAAAGTAAAAAATATGCTGAATGTTGGACTTTTAACTTTCGCCACTCTCTTTCCACTCTCCCATACAGCAGAAGCTCAAAGAAAAGATATTGAACCTCCTCACCCAATCACGCAGACCCAAAAAGACCGACCACCACGAACTAATCAAACTCCTCAACCTACTCTTGTTGTTCCTCAAAAGGAACAAGCTCATACTCAACAATCTACAGAATCTTATCATATTGAAGAAAGCGACCCGTTTAGTCAAGAAAAACAATGGGATCGATACTTATTTATCCCACCAGACGAGAAAGAAGCAGTAAACAAAAGATTGTTTACTCTTTCATCAGAAACAAGTATATATATAAGTAAACCTACCATTCAATATTTACAATATGAAGTCAATTTTGAAGGTATAACCTATGAAGAAAGCATACAAAGAATAATCAGCACAATGCCCTCTCAATTACAAAATTCAATGGATAAATCTAAATTTATAGTTATTCATAGAATGAATAAACAAAATACACTTGTTATTGAATTTGAAACTATACCCATACAAAAACAAAATGTGAATGATCTAGAAATACAAAAAACCGAAAAAGAACCTAAAAAAACAAGTCTATTTGATCAAACTACTGCGACTCTATGGACAAAAAATGGACAAATAATTATCAATCCTTCCATTGTACTACACCCGACTGTTTCTGCAAATTCCACCATAAAAACCAATCTCTCTGTGTTTGATCAATACGCCGCATGGGATGAAACAACACAAAAAATTGTTTTAACCAATGGGATACATATATTAGGCACATTCCTTGAAAATAATCAAGTCGTAAGATTATTAGACCCTCAAGGTACTTCCTTTATAAAACCAACTCCAACAATTGATTATTATGAAACTGGGATAGATAGACCAACAAAAATGAAAAAGATATTACATGACTCATTACTCGCCACTCCAGAAATATTTGATTACCCTGAAGAAATAAAAAGGTATATAGAGACAGGAGACGAGAATGATCTACATCATATCAAACTAATACCTCATAATAATCCTGCTTTCTTCATTGAAATAGGAGGGAAATATGGCTTTCATAATGAAAAACTAATCGCTCTTCTTGAAGAAGGAATTAATATCATAGATTCTATTGATCCAAAAACACTTGATTTGCTTAATCAATATGGATTATATGGTGTATTGACTGATATTTCTTTTTTTAAAAAAAATAGAACCCATGCATCAACGTGGTATCAAAACCATGGATTAGTAAGTATAAATGAGGTTGATCTTGCATATCAAATGCTAAAATCAAATGATAATGAAGCGAAAAAAGCAACAAAAATGATTCGTAATAAATTAATCAACCTTCTCCTTATAGCAGGTTTTGATATGCGTGGCATATATGAAAGAGAAAGAATAACTCCTATAGAATACTCAGCATTCAGAACCCCTGCTACCAGACGTTATTTCACCACATGGTGTTTGAACCGGTTTCTTAGTGAAAATCTTCAAAAAATAGAAGAAGATTTACGACAGTATTTATTAGCATACACGTTACAGTTTATTATTTATGATTATTGTCCTATCAACGATCCACCTTTTCCACAAATTCCAGCAATGTAAAAAATTCTCATTATAAAAATTGATAATGGAAAAAGAAAAACATATAACTAAGTTTAATCAGGCTTGTCTCAATCTCATTGCTGTTGCATCCCTCTCTCTACTTCCTCATGCCATAAAAGCAGAGAAACAAGAATTTCCACCACCACATCCTTTTGTTAGAACTAACGATACACAATATGCCGAGAAAAAACAGTCTCCTACTCTTATTATTCCACAAGAAAAACAAACAGAATCAACCTCTACAAAAAATGTAGATTATGAAAAAATATATCGTGAGGAAACCGAATCTCTCGATCAGATTCAACAATGCGAACGATACTTGTTTGGATGGATTCGTATGACTGATAATGAGAGAGAAGAAATAACGAAAAGAATAATCACTTTGCCGTCTGGAACGCATGTGTATCTCAGTAAGACAACTATAGATAGTATAAATAATGATAAAAATAAAAACGACGCAACCGAAAACGAAGAAAAATATATCAAAAAACTTTTAGATTCTGTCTCAACGCCTACAATACAAAAAGAGCTTAATTCCTCAAATTTTATTGTCATTCATAAAAAAAATGAAGAACCAGACCAAATCATTGTGTTTACTACGTTTCTTCCTGAAAAAAAATTCGAAACCTCAACTGTAGAATATATTCCTTATGATGGAAATATACATAACTC
>DATDVH010000063.1:0-20842 GCA_035290045.1 Patescibacteria group bacterium
CTCCTTTCTGCTTCACGGCTTAAAGAGTATCCTTTCAGTTCTGGACACGGAATGATTTTGTATGCTCGCATAGACGAGCCATTATATGATCCTTTCATACAGTTTTGTAACTGTATCGGATCTATCGGGTCCTAGACATAGAAAATACAGAAAAAAACGCTTGATTTTTTTTATACTATGTAGTATAGTTGTATGATCTTTCATAAAAGAGATAAAAAGAATACTATTGAGTAGTAAAAAATAGGAGGGTCGTTTAATACGACCTATTTATTTATTCTGAGTAATTGTTTACTATCGTTATTCAAGATGAACAACTTTAATTATTACGCCACTGATAAAAAAAAACAAGAAACTCAATTTTCATCACACTCTACGGACTCACTTGATACATTTGATTTGATTACTATTCAAAAAGAATCGTGGAAAAAATTTATAGAAAAAGATGTTCCTACGGTAATCCGTGAATTTTTTCCTATTGAAGATTATACCAAAAAAAATTTTACTCTTGAACTTGATGATGTGTATTATGGAGAACCACGTCATACATTGGAAGAAGCTATTACAAAAAAACTAACCTATTATTTTCCTGTCTATGTAAAAGTACGACTCATTAATAAAAGGAAAAATACTGAAAAAAAACAAGATGTCTATTTTTTCAATCTTCCTAAAATGACCTCTCGCGGCACATTCATCATTAATGGTATTGAACGTGCAGTGATAAGTCAGATTGTACGATCTCCTGGAATATATTTTACCGCGGATATTGACAAATCTACTGGAGCAACTATATATAATGCTGAAATTCGTCCCTATATCGGCTCGTGGATAGATTTTACTCTCTCAAAAAATAATACAATAGAAGCAAAAATCAATAAAAAAAGAAAATTCTTGGCAACTTCATTCATTCGTTCATTTTCTGAACTATCAGATAGCGCAATCCTTGATCTTTTTTCAGGCGTTGATAAGGAATTAGTTCACAAATTTATCTCGTCAACCATAGAAAAAGATGTGTATAAAACAAAAGATGATGCAGTGCTTGAAATATACCGCAAATTAAAACCGGGAGAACCACTTATTATTAAGAATGCATATGACACCTTACATAATTTATTTTTTAATAAAAGACGATATTCGCTTGCTCCAGTAGGGAGATATAAAATAAATAAAAAGTTAGGTTTATCTATTCCTATAGAAAAAGATAATTTCACCATCACATTAGAGGATGTGGTTACAACAATCAAATATCTAATACAATTAACTGCAGGGTTGGGAAGTTTTGATGACATTGACCATCTGACCAATAGAAGAATTAGAACTGTTGGAGAGTTAGTTGAGATGTATGGTATACGGGTAGGCATGGTACGAACAGAGCGAGAAATTAAAGAAAGAATGAGTTTGACGATGACTGATGGTGATGTACTTCCCTCACAAGTAATCAATAGCAAAGCATTAGTTGCAACTATCAATTCATTTTATAGGACAAGTCAATTGTCAACTATTATTGACCAAGCAAATCCTCTTTCCGAACTTGATAATTTACGCAGATTTACAGTAGGGGGACCAGGAGGAATTGAAAAAGAAAGAGCTTCTTTTTCTATTCGTGATATTTCCTCTTCTCAATATGGAAGAATTTGTCCTATACGAACACCTGAAGGACCAAATGTCGGTGTTGTCACCTACATGGCATTGTATGCACGTTTAAATAAATATGGTTTTCTGGAAGCTCCTTATAAAAAAGTAATAAAAAAAAGACAATTAGATGGTACTTTACAAGTCAAAGTAAGCAATGAGATCATATACCTACAAGCAGATGATGAAGAACAATACTATATTACTCATAACGGTATTTCTATTGATAAAAAAGGGTATATAATTGATGAGCGAGTATCAGCACGGCATAAAGGTGAGATGATTGAAGTGCCTATTGATAAAATTGATTTTATTGATTTCTCTCCACGTCAAGTAGTTGGAGTAGCCGCGGCTTTAATCCCATTTTTACCACATGATGATGCAAGCCGCGCACTTATGGGAACCCATATGTTATGTCAAGCCGTCCCTTTAGTTAAATCTCAAGCTCCTATTGTCGGTACTGGAATGGAAAGAAAAATTGCAAGTTCTCTCGGAAGGACAATTTTTGCTCGTGAAGATGGAAAAATTGAATATATTGATGCAAATAAACTCATTTTAAAAGGCAAATCTGGTAATATATATGAACATAAACTTGAACGATTTGTGCGAACAAACAAAGACGTTGTTTTTGATCAAAAATCTGACTTACATTTAGGACAAAAAATAAAGAAAGACGAAGTATTGATCAATGGTCCCTCAACTGCTCAGGGAAAATTAGCGCTTGGACAAAATCTCACTGTTGCCTATGCTTCTCTTGACGGACTTGGATATGAAGACGGCTTTGTCATATCGGAACGATTGGTAAAAGAAGATCTTTTTACCTCAATTACAATGGAAGAATTTGTCGCTGATGTTGTTGATACAAAGTTAGGTCAGGAGGAGTTGACGCGTGATATTCCCAATGTCAGAGAGGAAATTTTATCTAACCTAGATGCTGATGGATTAGTTGTTATCGGATCAGAAATACAAGGAGGAGATGTGCTTGTGGGTAAAGTCGCACCAAAAGGCGAGCGCGAATTGAGCGCTGAAGAACGATTGCTTCGTGCAATTTTTGGAGAAAAAGCAAAAGACGTGAAAGATACGTCTCTTCGTATGCCATATGGAAAAAAAGGTACGGTTGTCAGCATTAACATAATAGATACTAAAAAAGATCCTCATGAACTTGAACCCGGTATTCTCAAAAGAATTATTATTACTCTTGCATCATTACGCAAAATTAAAGTTGGAGACAAACTTGCTGGACGACACGGCAATAAAGGTATTATTTCAAAAATATTACCAGCATACGATATGCCACATTTGGCAGATGGTACTCCTGTCGATGTGTTACTTTCACCACTTTCTGTTCTTTCTCGTATGAATTTAGGACAACTTTATGAGACTATTTTAGGGCGTGCGGCTAAGAAATTACAAGAACAGTTTGAACTTCCCGTCTTTGAAAAAATTGCAGAGGACTCCATAAAATCTGAGCTTCACAAGGCAGGTTTTTCAACCGATGGAAAAACTACTCTGTATGATGCACGAACAGGGATACCTTACGAAAAACCAGTATTAGTCGGTGTTGGGTATATTATGAAACTTATCCATATGGTTGAAGATAAATTCCATGCACGATCAACTGGACCTTATTCATTAGTCACTCAACAGCCGCTCGGAGGAAAATCCCAAATGGGAGGACAAAGAATTGGGGAAATGGAAGTATGGGGACTTGAAAGCCACCGCGTACCATATGCTTTACAAGAAATGTTAACAATTAAAAGTGATGATATTCAAGGCCGTTCAAAAGCATTTGAGGCAATCATTAAAGGTGTTGAAATACCTCAATCCACCGTACCTGAATCATTTAATGTCCTTGTGAAAGAATTAAATGCTCTTGGGTTACAAGTAGAACCAGTTGAATAGGAGTCATTTTTTAACTATGAATACAAAAAAAATAACAAAAAAAAGCATAAAGTCTGAATCCTTTGAATTTAATATGGTTGATTTCTCAGGATTGAAATTGTCAATCGCGTCTCCAGATATTATTACTTCATGGTCTTTTGGAGAAGTCACAAAACCAGAAACCATAAATTATCGTACATTTAAGCCGGAAAAGGACGGTCTTTTTGATGAACGAATATTTGGGCCAACAAAAGATTATGAATGTTATTGTGGAAAATATAAACGCATCAGATATAAAGGTATTATATGTGATCGTTGTGGAGTTGAAATTACCACAAGTTCGGTAAGAAGAGAGCGTATGGGGCATATAAAATTAGCCACTCCAATCGTACATATATGGTATTTCAAAGGTATTTCTTCTCCTTTAAGCATCCTTCTTGATATAAGCTCAAATAACTTAGAAAGAATTATTTATTATGCATTATATTTAGTAAAAAATGTTGACGAAAAAGGAAAAGATAATGCTATTCATACACTGAACGAATTAAAGGAAAAAGAATTATCAGAAATAGATGAGTGGCAAAAAAATGAAAAAAATATCATTAGTGCAAATGAACAAAAAGAAAAAAAACAGGCGGAATTAAAAGTAAAAAACAAAGAACAACGAGATTTACTCATATATGAAATTGAGTTTAAAACTCGCGAACGGTATACTAATATTGAACAAAAATATGCTGACAAATATCAAGAAAAATTAATTTTTTATGAACGTATACAGGGCATAATTTCCTCTGTACAACCATTAAAAACCATTGATGAAGAAGATGTGCTTTTTTTGAAAGAAAAAAACATAGCTGATTTTTTATCTCTTGGAATGGGATCAGAGGTCATTTTTGAGGTGCTTTCACATATTGATTTAAATCAACTATACACTCAGACCATCAAACATGTAACACAAATTAAAGGGAGTAAAAGATTAAAAATTGTAAAAAAAATACGGCTGATTGAATCACTGATTAAATCAAAAATCCATCCTCAATGGATGATTATTCAAGTACTACCTGTGATTCCACCAGATCTTCGTCCAGTAGTCCAACTGAATGGTGGTAAATTCGCGACATCTGATCTGAATGATTTTTACCGACGTGCTATCAATCGAAACAATAGGCTGAAACATCTTATTGAATTGGGAGCCCCCGAAATAATTTTACGCAATGAAAAACGTATGCTCCAGGAAGCTATTGACTCATTGATTGATATTCAAAAATCACGCGGTCGAGATACAAGAAGAACGTCGGTGAAAACATTAAAATCATTATCTGACATTTTGCGTGGCAAACAGGGTCGTTTTCGACAAAATCTTTTAGGAAAACGTGTGGATTATTCAGGACGGTCAGTGATTATCGTCGGACCTGAACTAAAAATCTATCAATGTGGCTTACCTAAAGAAATGGGGCTTGAACTTTTTAAGCCTTTTCTACTTCGAGAAGTATTGATTCGCGGTCTTGCGCAGAATATTAAAAGCGCAAAAAACTTTCTTGAGCGAAAGGAGCCAATAGTCTATGATATATTAGAACAAATCACCAAAGATCACCCTGTAATATTAAATAGAGCTCCTACATTACATAAATTGTCAATTTTAGCCTTTTACCCCATCTTGACTGATGATTATGCAATCAAACTTCATCCTGCAGTCTGTCAGGGATATAATGCTGATTTTGACGGGGACCAAATGGGAGTTTTTGTCCCCTTATCTAAAAAAGCAATTGACGAGATAAAAGATCGCATGCTTGCTGAAAAAAACTTATTAAAACCATCAGATGGTATGCCTATCGTACTTCCCAATAAAGAAATGGCTCTTGGATGTTATTATCTTACCACAATCGACACTCACTTTATGAATAAAAAAGATGAACAGCTTCGTTTTTTTTCCTCATCAGATGAAGCTCTCATGGCATATCATTATAGATTGATCAATACCAGAGAACCTATTTTAGTGAAATTAAACGACACTCTCTTGAAGACGACAATTGGACGCATTATTTTTAACATGCAATTGCCTCAACAACTACAATTTCTCAATCGGGAAGTCAAAGCTATTGACTTAAAAATGATCATAGTCAAAGCCCTAAAAATCTATCAAAACGACTATTCAAAAGTAGGGAGTTTGATTGATCATATTAAGGAAATAGGTTTTTGGGCGGCAACCATTTCTGGAGGAGTTTCAATATCAACATTTGATTGTACTATCATTGATAAAAAAACCGCATTGATCAAACAAGCAGAAGAAAAAATTACCATAATTGAAAATAATTATTTTAAAGGATTGCTCACAGAAGAAGAAAAGAAAAGGACTTCAAATAATGTATGGATTGATATTTCTGAAGATCTTGCTGATCAAACATGGAATGCAATGGATGAAGAAAATCCAGTAAAAATCATTATTAAATCAGGAGGCGCACGAGCATCAAGAGAACAATTACGTCAACTATCCGCAATGAAAGGGTTGGTCATTGATCCTACAGGAAAAATTATTGAGGTTCCTACAAAATCAAATTATAGAGAGGGATTATCTATTTTTGAATATGTCATCAGCGCTCGAGGAGCGCGTAAAGGATTGACTGATTCGGCGCTTAAAACCGCTGACGCCGGATATCTTACAAGACGATTAGTTGATGTCTCACATGATATGATAGTTCGAGAAGATGATTGTGGTACTACTGAAGGATTAGTCATTCAAAAAAGTCAAGACCGCGGTGAAAAATTTTTAGAACGTATAGCCGGACGATACACTGTAAAAAATATTCTCTCTGATGATAAAAAAACAATTCTCATAAAATCTGATGAGTGTATTGATGATGAAAAAATTATACTATTGCAAAAAATCCACCTCAATAAAGTAACCGTGAGAAGCCCACTCTATTGTCAAACTAAATATGGTGTATGTAGAAAATGCTATGGTATTGATCTTGCCAATAATCAATTAGTTGAGATTGGTACTCCTGTAGGTGTAGTTGCGGCACAGTCAATCGGCGAACCAGGAACACAACTCACTATGCGTGTACGACATTTTGGAGGTATTGTGATTGCAGACGTAACACAAGGACTCCCTCGTGTTGAAGAATTATTTGAAGCACGCACTCCAAAGATCGTTTCTCCCATATCAGATATAGCGGGAAAAGTGAGCATACAAGAAGATACTGCAAAAGAAGTGTTTAATATCAATATCAAATCTATTGGAGTTAAAAACGATGAAGAGAGAAATTTTGTAGTACCTTCTAATAGAAAATTAAAGTTGACAGATGGACAACTGATCCATGCTGGACAATCACTTTCGGAAGGATATCTGGATATCAAAGAAATTTTAGCTATAAAGGGCTTAAGAGAAGGTCAAATTTATCTTCTGAACGAAATTCAACAGGTATACGAATCACAAGGAATAATGATACACGATAAGCATTTTGAAGTCATTATTCGTAAAATGAGCGATAAAGTGATCGTCGAAAATGAAGGAGATACTTCTTTCATAGTAGGAGAAGTCGTTTCAAAATTCAGATTTCAAGAAGAAAATAAGAAAGCATTATCACAGGGTGGACGACCAGCATCAGGAACTGTCTCTATTCTGGGAGTTACGCGTGCCGCAATACATTCTGATTCATGGTTATCCTCAGCTTCATTTCAAGGAACCACTACTGCACTTATGCAAGCATCCTTAAAAGGTCAAGTTGATGAGATGTACGGATTGAAAGAAAATGTTATAATTGGCAGACTTATACCGGTAACAGATACATTATTGAGAAAATATTATCCAAAATATTACGACATTTCTCCTGAAGAAATAACAAATAAAATAGAATAAAAACATACACTATGTCAACTATCAATCAATTGATTAAAAAAGGGAGAAAAAAGAAAATAACCAAAAAAAAAGCGGTTGCATTGAAAACCGTTTTAAACTCAATCGGACGAACACGGAGTGATATATCTGGACCTTTTAAAAGAGGAGTATGTATGGTAGTGCGCACTATGACTCCTAAAAAGCCAAATTCGGCATTACGTAAAATTGCCCGTGTAAAACTATCTAATGGTATGGAAGTGACTGCATACATACCAGGTATTGGGCATGAATTATCAGAACATTCAATCGTATTAATAAGAGGTGGAAGAGTAAAAGATCTTCCCGGTGTAAAATATCATGTCGTACGCGCAGTATATGATAGCACTGGAGTTGCTACACGCAAAACATCTCGTTCTAAATACGGAACAAAAACAAAATAAATATGCCAAGAAGACCATATAAAAAAAGAAATGTAAAACCAGATATTATCTATTCAAGTTATGAAGTTGCAAAATTGATCACGTATGTGATGAAGGACGGTAAGAAAAGTGTCGCAGAACATATCATATACACAATAATAGAAACAATGAAAAAAAATAAATTAAATCCCCTTGAAGTGATTCATAAAGCTATAGAAAACACAGCCCCTCAATTTGAAGTAAAACCAAAAAGGGTTGGAGGTGCTTCATATTTGGTTCCAATTGAAACACGATCTTCACGAAAAATTTTTCTTGCATTTAACTGGATCATTAAAGCGGCATATAATCGTTCATCAAAAGAGTACAGAACGTTTGATAAAAAACTATATGCTGAATTAATGGACGCATACCAAGGACAGGGAGAAGCAATAAATAAAAGAAAACAGGTTGAGAAATTAGCTGAAGCAAACAGAGCATTTGCTCATTTTAAGTGGTAACTCTTCATAAGAAATATTCTAAAAATGGCACAACAACAAAGTATTACTAAAAATCGTAATGTAACAAGTGATAAAATTCGCAATATCGGGGTGATAGCTCACATTGATGCCGGAAAAACAACCACAACTGAACGACTCCTTTTTTATACGGGACGAACATATAAGATAGGGGATATTGATGAAGGAACTACTCAGATGGACTGGATGCCTCAAGAAAGAGAACGGGGAATTACCATAGTCTCTGCGGCAACTACGACTTTTTGGAAGGATACGCGCATTAATATTATTGATACTCCAGGTCATGTAGATTTTACTGCTGAAGTAGAACGCTCACTACGCGTACTTGATGGAGGTGTTGTTGTGTTTGACGCTGAGGAAGGAGTACAAAGTCAGTCAGAAACTGTTTGGCGACAAGCAGATAAATATAACGTTCCTCGTATCTGTTTTGTCAATAAAATGGATAAGATCGGAGCGCATTTTGAAAAAACTATAGACGAGATTAAAAACCGTTTGGGCGCAAAACCAGCAGTCATGGTATTTCCTATTGGAAAAGAACAAAGTTTTGTAGGAGTTGTTGACCTTTTGACTCAAAAAACATTCATCTGGGGTGATGACCCGAGCGGAGTCAAATATAAAGTTCAAGACACTATTCCAGATGATATAAAGGATGCAGTTTTCCGAGCACGGAATACATTGATTGAAACCATTTGCGAACAAGATGACAGACTTTTGGATACCTATCTGAAAGGTGAACACATCGCAGTTGAAGATATTAAATCAGCTCTTCGTAAAGCAACTATCGCATATACATTGGTTCCTATCTATTGCGGATCGTCTCTTCGCAACAAAGGAGTTCAATTGATACTTGATGCAATTGTAGATTACCTTCCCTCACCTGCTGATTTGAAAGAAATTAAAGGAATTGATCCAATAACTAAAGAAGAAATAACAAGAAAATTAGTTAATGAAGAAAAATTTTCAGCTCTTGCATTCAAAATTCAACTTGACCCTCACGTTGGAAAAATTACCTATACTCGTATATATTCAGGCACTCTTGAATCTGGGTCATATGTTTATAACGCATTAAAAAGAGTAAAGGAACGAGTATCGCGTATATTACTTATGCATGCAAATAATAGAGAAGAGATAGATAAAGCATACGCGGGAGAAATAGTCGCGTTAGTCGGACCAAAAGACACAAAAACAGGAAATACCCTGTGCGACGAACAAGAGAGGATTATTCTTGAGGAGATTACCTTTCCCGAACCAGTTATATCTTTGGCAGTTGAGCCAAAGACAAAAGCAGATCAGGAGAAAATGTCACACAGCTTACAAAGACTTTCTGAAGAAGATCCTACCTTCAAGGTGAAAGTTGATCAGGAAACGGGACAAACTATCATGTCGGGTATGGGAGAATTGCATCTTGAGATATTAGTTGATAGGATGCGCCGTGAAATGGGTATGAATGTGAATGTCGGAAAACCTCAAGTTGCATATAAAGAAACAATACAACATGCCTCAGGAGGAGAAGGAAAATATATCAAACAAACCGGTGGACACGGACAATATGGTCATTGCATCATCACTCTTGAACCACTCGGGAGGGGAGAAGGGTTTAAATTTGTCAATAAGATTAAAGGAGCGGCTATCCCTAACGAATTTATTCCTTCCGTTGAAAAAGGAGTCAAAGAAGCTGTTGATAAAGGATTGCTTTTGGGGTATCCTGTCGTTGACGTACAGATTACTTTACACGATGGTACGTATCATGACGTTGATTCTTCAGATATAGCTTTTAAGATAGCAGGATCTATGGCTTTTCAAGATGCGGCAAAAAAAGCATCCCTCACACTTTTGGAACCTATCATGAAACTTGAAGTAGTAGTGCCTGAAGAATTTATGGGTGTTTCAATTGGCGATTTATCCAGTAAACGCGGTAAAATACTAGGAACTGACAAACGCAATAATGTAGTCATAATCAAAGCATATACTCCACTTGCTGAAATGTCAGGATATGCGACACAAATTCGTTCATTGACTCAAGGTCGTGGATTCTTCTACATGGAGCCTTCACACTACGAAGAAGTCCCTAAAAACATTGTCCAAAAAATGCTTGAAGCAAGAGTTTAATATGTTTGAAAAAAAAGCTTTTTTTGCTTTTAAACAATTAGCATCACATGCTGTAGGGTATGAGAATGAAGATCAACACGATAGACATAAAATAAAAGAAAAAGATTGCTCAACAAGTGTTTATTATGAAAAAGGACTGTGGAAATATCACGACAATTATTTTGGCGGAGAGCCGTACGGCGGAAGAGAAGTAATATTCTACGACAATCAGCCTGTTCATATAATAGTTTATTACGGATGGGTGAATAAAAATGAGGATGCTGATTTGATCTATGGTTTTCTGCGAAAGGCGCTTCAAATCAATACTGATCCTTCGTACCCAAGAGGACCAAAAAAATATAAAGAGGGTAAATTTATGTATAAAAATAAACAGAGGGGAGACATAATTTGTTTTTCAGGAAAAGAAGTGATTTATCAAAACAAAAAACAAATATATGAGGCTATATATGCTGGAGGTTTAGTTGATCAATTAAAATTGTGAGTCCACAGGGACTCGAACCCTGAACCCACTCCTTAAAAGGGAGTTGCTCTACCAGTTGAGCTATGGACCCATCGGATACAGCATGTATTTTAGCAAAAAAAAAGTAAAATTGCACAGGTGAAAAAAAGCGTATCCTGTTGAAAATAATTATATCTAAAGGTATTCTGAAATCAATGAGACGATCACCAGATAATACATCAGGAGTGAATTATGATATTGCTGATCCTGCAAAAATTTTTGCTCAAAAAAGCGCGCTCGAAACTAAAAATAACCTATCAAAAAACTATAAAGAAATTACAGAAAGCCGTGGAGAATCCTCTTATGTATTTGATATGGGTACTCACTACATCTCCTTTGTACAAGAAGGGCTGGGAAGTAAAAATCTCATCGCAGACGAAATGTATCTCCTCACTGGAAAAAACTACTATAGTCAAATTGCACAAGATGCCGTAGCTTCCATAATAAATGATCTCATTACCAGTGGAGCACAACCATTAGTACTCAATGCTTATTGGAGTATGCACCATTATAAATGGTTGAGAGATCAAAAGAGGACGCAACATCTTATAATCGGTTGGCAGAAAGCATGTAATAAAGCTGGAGTCGTATGGGGAGGAGGAGAGATGCAATCTCTATCAGGGATTATAAAAACAGGAAAAATAGAGCTTGCAGGTTCTGCAATAGGCGTTATCACGCCTAAAAAACGTCTCACCACAGGTAAAAAACTCCGTTCAGGGGATTGCATTATTTTATTGGCAAGCTCAGGTATTCATACCAATGCTCTGACCCGAGCAAGAAAAATCGCGTACAACCTGACTTCAGGATTACTTACTCTTGTAGATGGAAACACATTTGGATCTCTTCTCCTAAAACCTAGTTATATTTATTCAAAATTAGTACAAGATCTCTTTGAGCACAACATAGATATTCATTATATGATACATATTACCGGTCATGGATGGAGAAAATTGATGAGAGCGAGAGAAAATTTTACGTATAGAATCAATACAATTCCTCCTATACCTTCCGAGATTGCGTTTATTCAAGAGAAGACGAAAATGAGTCATGAGGAAATGTATTCAACGTTTAATATGGGAGCGGGATTTGCAATTTTCATTCCGGAAAAAGAGGTGGCAAAAGTCATACTCCTCTCCAAAAAACACTCCATTCAAGCATATGATGCAGGAATAGTTGAAAGAGGTAAAAAAAGAATAATTATTGAAAAGAAAGATATTGTCTTCACAGAAGACTCCTTGCGTTTAAGAATATAAAAAGAGAATCGTATATAATAAAATGTATACCCATCGTAGTTCAGTTTGCAAAGCAAAATGAACGTACGAAGGGTTATGCCGCTTACAGATGAAGTAAGTTGTTACAATTTCATCTGAAAGCGGTATATGAGTTTCATTTCAAATAAAAGATTCTTAAATAATATTATAATTTTGTCTTTAATAGGTATTTTAATTATTTCTCTTAAAAATTATGCATTTTCAAAAAATACAGATACTATTAAAATCACTTCTTTTTATCCTTCGCCTACCCTTTCAAATAGAGAATTAACTGACCCATACGTCCCCTGTATAAACCGTTATATGAGTTTTGATACAAAAAATACATGGAGATATAAAATAACGACATTTTTTCATGATGACAATCAGGATAAACAATCCTCTGAATTTTTTACTACTAAGATTATTCAGACAACACCAAGTTCTTTTCTTTTTGAGTCTCGCTATGATGCAAAAAAAGAAACGGTAAAAACTCTTGTGCAATGTAAAAAAAGCGGAATATACGGTAGTCCTTTTCCGATCTTTATGACAACAGATGTGAATTTAATGAATGCTATAGATTATGCTCAATTCAATCAATCAATACGTCTCTTTCCTCCGAATAAAGAACTAAAAAAAGGAGAAACATGGCAGACTACGATCAATCTTGATCATTTACTTTCTCCTCCTATTCCATTATCGCCAGTCTTATATAATACAGTGATCAACAATCAAGTAAATTCTTTTTCATATCGTACAAATGTACCTACCACACAAATACGGACAGATGTCGTATTTTCCGATGAAATGCTGAAAAATTTGAATGATATGACCGACAATCTCTATACCATGTCTTTCGCAGAAGGAATTGGAATAATTAATTTTAACATGAATATAAATATTGATGAAATCGGCATTTATAAAACTACAGTTCAGCTGATAGATTTTAATTAACCAACACCCGTATGTTATTCTATTTTCTAAAAAGTTTAACCAACGTTCGAATGAGTTGAATACGGTCTTTTTTATTTTTTATAATATGAATAAGATGCGGAGATACTGAAAGCATAATAATACCTATGACAATAGGAAAAAGATATGTATCAACATCAGGGATAAGATTTCCAAGAAAATAACCGGCTAAAGTCAATCCGACAGCCCAAATCATACCTCCTACTATATTAAAAACAATAAATACCGAATACTTCATATCTCCCATTCCAGCCACAATAGGAGCGAACGTACGTATAATCGGAAGAAAACGCGCAAGCACAATAGTTTTTTTACCATGTTTTTCATAAAATTGCCGAGCTTTTATCAGATGATCTTTATGAAAAATGAGCGAATCTTTTCTTTGAAACAATTTTTTTCCAACCTTTTGTCCAAACAAATATCCCACGCTATCTCCAAGCACCGCCGCGATAAATGAAAGAATAGTTAGTATTTTAATATCAAATATATGTTGAGACGCAAGAAATCCAGCAGTAAAAAGCAAACTATCTCCTGGTAAAAAAAAACCGATCAGCAAACCTGATTCGGCAAATATTATAGCAGTAATCCCAATATAGCCAAGTGCAGGAATCAATTCTGTAAACGAAAGAGTGAAAAATGACATAAGAATAACAGTATACTATACTGTATATGTCAGCTTCAACTCACCTCCTCGCGTCGACAGTCATACGTCTTTTGGTTCTGGTATTTCTGATCATCGCGATGCTTGCAATGATCATATATATACCTCCGACTACCGTATATATAATTACCCTTTTTTTCTTTCTCCTCGCTCTTTGGTTGTTTGTCGCTTGCTCTCAAGTAGTATCAAATAGCACATCCTGCATCATAACTATCAGTATAATCTGCACATTGTTGCTTCAGGTTGTGCGCATCCTTGATTTTTTTATATTCCTTCTCATGAGTGCATTAACCATACTACTTATAAGAGTAGTTAAAAAATAAAGCTCATATTGTTTGATATAATGACAACATGACGAAAACTTTTGTAAACTCTCGTTTTTTCTATCGTATCGCAGAAAGTATTGTTCCTGCGCTCACATGGATCATCATCACTTTTCCATTGTGGTTTTCTCCTTTTCATCCGGCGATAGTTGCTTATTTTATTCTTGCATTTATTCTCTATTTTCTCTATAAATCAATTCGCACCATGTATTATGCAGTCATCTCATATACCCTTATCAATCAAGCAGGAAAAATAGACTGGCTGAGCCGCCTCACAAAAATTCCTCTTCACTCAAAAATGTACCATTTTTTTATCATCACTAATTACAAAGAGTCAGTTGATAAAATGATACGCACGATTGAATACATTCAAAACCAGAAATACGCGAAGGAAAAAATGTCTATTGTCTTAGCTATGGAAGCACGTGAAGGACAGGCAGCACATGAACGTTCACGTATACTGCATGAAAAATTTTCCCACTGTTTTGGCGGTTTTGAGACAGTGTATCATACACTTCAAGAAGGAGAAATCGCGGGAAAAGCAAGTAACGAATCATACGCCGCACGCCATATCGCGCGCAAAATTAAAAACCAAAATATTAACCCGAAAAATGTGTTGATAACTATTTGTGATGCAGACAGTCTATTACCCAATGAATATCTCGCCTATACCACGACTGCTTTCTTGGAAGATACAGAACGAGCATATCATTTTTATTGCGCACCAGTCTTTTTATACAATAATTTCTGGAAGCTTCCACTCCCTATCCGCGTACAAGCAACTCTCTCATCAATATTACGATTATCTTTTTTGTCTCAAAAAAATCATCTCATACAAATATCAACCTACACGGTCAATTTATGGCTTTTACAAGAAGTTGATTTTTGGGATGTAGATATTATTCCTGAAGATTGGCATATTTGGTTGCAGGCGTTTTTTAAGTATGGATCGCGTGTAGAGACAATCCCTATATATTTACCTATCTCTGCTGATGCAACGCTTGGTACTACTCTTTTTAAGACTTTTAAAAATCGATATGAGCAGGAAAAAAGATGGTCGTGGGGCGTATCTGATATTCCTTATGCCATCATCCGTTTTTTTGATACTCCTCGTGTGCCGCTTATGCTGAAAATAAGAAAAATTTTTCAAATCGCAGAGACTCATTTATTATGGCCTACTACTTTTTTTGTACTCACCATATCTGCATCGCTCCCTGCCCTCATCAATCCAAGTTTCAAACGCACCGTAATGGGACTTTTGCTTCCCAAGCTTTCCTCATTTATTTTGACAATTTCTTCCTCATTGCTTCTCGTATTTCTCTATTTTGATCATAAAATGAGATCACGACTCAATATCAAAACCAAAGCAATCCAGCTTCCCATTCTCTTTATTCAATGGTATTTACTCCCCATCATCTCTTTTTTCTTCTCGTCGCTCCCCGCGCTTGAGGCGCATACACGAATGCTATTGGGGAAAAAACTTGAATATAAAGTAACTGAGAAAATATAGTTATAAGATTTAAGTTTTGTTAAAATCAAGCGCAGTTGAGTTGATACAATAACGTGTACCCGACAATACTGTATCATCATCAAACACATGTCCAAGGTGAGAACTACAACCAGCACACAATACCTCGGTTCGCTTCATAGAGAGACTCTTATCTTCTTTTAAGAAGATCTTATTTTTTGAAAGAGGCGTAGAAAAACTTGGCCATCCGCTTCCTGAATCATATTTTGCATCAGATAAAAATAATAGCTGTCCGCATGCTACGCACCTATATATCCCTTTTTGATTATGATGATAGTATTTCCCTATAAACGGACTGTCAGTTCCTTTCAGCCTGCACACGCGATATTGCTCTGGTGTCAGTTTGGTTTTCCAATATGAATTAGATTTATTTTGTGTTTGGTCGTTCATTTTTTTGTATTTTTTGTCACTGTGAACATCTTCTAAAAAGAAGAATCAAACAACATCTTGCTTTCCTAAAGATTATTGCCTATTGAAGAAATTCTATTGTTGCAAGGATTTCGTTAAATAAATTTTCATCAGCCATTAAACCTTTTATAATCAATACGTTGCTATTTCTTTTTAGATAAAGAGAGCCATCGTAGGCAGGATGTCCGTATCCAGCAAATTGTAATCCTTTTACTCCAACATTATTGAATCTATCATATGGTTTTACCAGTTTGATTTGATCAAGGTAAAAAAGTTCATCTTTTGACTTGGCAAAATCTTCTACTGAAAGATTTTGAGGATTTTTTTCAATAGAGAGATTAAAATATAAATAACCATCTGGTCCTTTTAAGGTATTTTGGTCAACAAATTCCAACAATTTATTTTGTATAATTTCAGTCATTTTAAACCTCAATGGATATGAAATCCTAAAACCTTCTTGATTATTTTCATACGATGTCCAGCCGCTTTTCTGCATTTTATTTTCTATATATGGCGAAATAGTATTTTGTGGAGTGTAAATAGAAACAGCTGGAGTGGGTGAGGTATATACAACATTTGTACTGTTTTGTGTTGGTGCAAAAGAGTCAGACTGATTTAATAAAAGATTATTTTGTCTCAAAAGATAAATCACTATACCAATGATAATGATAAATTGCACAACAACAAGAACATATAAAAATCGTAATTTTCTTCCCTCATTTTCCATATAAATAATATAATCCCCCAATAGCTAAATGTCAAGGATGAAGATATCGCGCTATATTTTCATCATGCTCCTCCAATGTCTTTGCATAATGTATTACTCCAGCTTTATCCGAGAGATAATACCAATAAGGAGTACTTATATCTGCATTGATAACTGCCTGAATAGATGATAAACCTGGATTACTGATAGGAGTCGGAGGTAATCCGGCGTTTTTGTACGTATTATACGGAGATTCAATAGCAAGATCGTCTGTGGTCAAATTTTTCTTCCACCATGTTCTCTCTATGGGCTGATACCCAAGAGCATACTGAATAGTTGCATCAATCTGAAGAGGCCATTCATTTTTATACCGCTTATATATTATTGATGCGACATGTTTTCTATCGTTCTCACTCTGCGCCTCTCGTTCAACAAGTGATGCGAACAAAAGCACTTGTTCATCAGTTAATCCATTATCTCGCGCTTTGTTTTTCAATTCTTGAGTATATTTTTTATTAAAATTGTCAGTGAGTATTTTGATCACTCTATCAACCGTTGCTGTTTTTGGGATAAGATATGTATCAGGGAAAAGATACCCTTCCTGAACGAATTTTAAAAATTCTGATTCAGGAAAACCTAAACTCGTTGAAAAAACATGAGCAATCTCCTCTTTGCGCAGACCCTCAATAAGCGTAACCCACACATCAAGCGTCCCCTTAGTGAGAGTGCGTGCGATAGTATATACATCCATTGAGGGAGATAATCTAAAATCTCCGGCTTGTAAGGTATTTTCAATACCTAATTGTTTCACCACCAGATAAAAAACTATTTTGTTTCTGATTAAATCAGCGCTCTCAAGATTTTTTGCTATCTGACTGACCCGTTCGCTTTTTTTAACTATAAAGATTGAAGACATCTTATTCGTACTATTGACAGGAAGTACCCCCTCTTGAAAGTATAAGAAAAATCCGCCGATCAAGAATATCATAATGATAAAAACAATAATTATTTTTTTCATAATTCATTTACTCAACTTTATAAATTGGTATAGTATCATACGTATCAATCGCTTCCTTCAATCGGTAACGATCATGCGAATACAACGTACACATCACTTCATGACGCGAGACCGATTCGTTTAATTTTTTATCCATATGTATACCAGCGTAGATATCGTGAGGCGCACCTAAAATCTTTGCGATAGTATTCAAATTATAATTATTTATTTCAATAATTTTTCCTCCTAAGGCAACCTTCAATTCATGTTTTTTAGCAGGTATTTTAAATGTTTCAGACGACACCTCATCATCCCCACCCTGCGCTTTGATAATCTCTCTGAGTTTCGTAAAAGCACGACCGTCTGTGAGAATTTTTCGCGCTTCTTCTTCTCCTTGCTTTTTAATATGTGCATCTTCAAAGCAAACATCAAGAAGCTTTCCTGCCAGACGAACTGCTTTTGCTTCAAGATGCAATGAACGATTATTTTTTTGTTCAAGCACATTTAGTACATCGCGTACCTCCAAAGCAGGTCCTACTCCATGTCCTGCTGGCTCCAATGTCTCATTTATATCAATTGTTACTTTTATGTTAAATTTTTTCGCGAGAAGGTTAAACTTTTTTGCTACACGTTCAGCATCAGTAAAATGCCGTATCTTCATGGTTTTTCCGACCGGAATATCCAAAACAAGATGTGTCGCAGAAACAGCTACTTTTTTTGCCATGATTGAAACAATAATTTTATCAAAAGACTCAAAAGAAAGTGGTTCTTCTATTTTGATAATAATATCATCAGCAGGAGCAATCCCCAGATGCCCTCCCCAGACAATACATCCTCCGACTGACTCAACAATTGATTGAATTTTTTTAGTATTAAATACAACTGGAGCTAACACCTCCATACAATCTGCAGTACCTGCCGGAGAAGTGATAGCCCGAGATGAAGTTTTGGGGATTTTAAATCCTGCTGATGCAATAATAGGAACCACAATCATCGTTGTTCGTGTTCCAGCAACTCCTCCTGTTGAATGCTTGTCTGCCACAATTCCCGAAAAATGCATTTTAGTACCAGTTTCTACCATTGCTTTGGTGAGATGATATAATTCTTCATCTGAAAATCCCTCCTTGAATGATGCGGCAACAAAATAAGTGGTGAGCACATCGCTCATTCTTCTGTTTGCGATCTCATCCATCAACTGAAATACTTCATTGTAAGAAAGCTTTTTTCCTAACAGTTTTTTCTTTATAGCTTCAAGAGCTATCGGATTATGTGATCGTGGTATTTTCATATAATGATTATCCTATATCAGAATACATCTCAACTATTTTCTTTTTCATTTCTCTCATTTTCAAAGATAGCCTGCCAAGTAGATATATCTCCTCTATATTTAATAACCATGACAAAAATAAGTATACCAAAGCAAAAATGAAAAAAGTAACTGTTATGAGAAAAAAAACATTAATAGTTCGCGTCGTATCAAAGATGAGTCCGTCGAAAAACTTCATGAGAGGATATGCACAGGAGCTTGAGAAAAAAGATGCGATATAAATTTTTATTGCATGACTCATAAGACGCATACGTTCAAATGATCCTATTTTTTTATAGAAAAAAAACAAAAGAAGCAACACGTTGCATATGATTGCAATTGAAAATGAATTTGCAAGAGACCAAACAGGCAATTTGAGTACAAAAATAAAAAGCACACTCAAAAAGCTATTTATACCAACTGAAAAAACATTGATAATAAACGGAGTCTTGGTATCATGCAACGCATAAAAAGATCTCGTAATGAAATAAAAAATCGCGTGAAAGGGAAGAGAGATTGCAAAATAAGAAAGTGTTATAGCAGTTTGCACTGTTCCTTCCCAATCAAATTTAACTCCGCCAAAAAAAAATCGTACTATAGGAGTACGTGCGAATATAAAAAAGAAGGATATAGGAACGGTCAAAAAAAGAATGTGTAGGAGCGAATCCACAAATATTTTTTTAATTTCAACAAGCTTGTTCTCTTTATATAAATCTGAAAGATAAGGTAGTGACGCTTGGCCAAATGACATACCGATAAATGACACAGGAAAAAGCTGTAAATGTTGGGCAAAGAAAAATATAGTATAACTTCCAGAACCAAGAAAAGTAGCAAGAATAAGATCAATCGTCAAATCTACCTGAGTAGTCATCACAGAGAGGACACGAGGAACAAAAAGCCTCACAAATTCAACCAATGCATTCTTTTGTATGATGAAAAAACGAAATTGAAAATTAATCGCAAAAAGCGTTGGTACTTGTACAATAAAAAAAAGTAGTGCGCCAATAACAACTCCGATGATAGGTCCATATATCCAAAATGAATGAGTAAAAATCACCGTACCAACAATAATGCCAAGATTGTATAAAATAGGAGCGATTGCAGTCACGATAAATATTTTATGTGCCTGCGCCATACCAGAAAGAATATTGCCCAATACAAGAAAAGGGAGCTGAAATATCAAAAGTATGCGGGAAAGATTAACAATAAGCTTAATTTTTTCATCATTAAAGCCAGGAGTAAGGAGAGGAATAATAAGAGGTGACAAAAAGAATGAAACTATAATAAATAACACAAGCCCTCCAATCATAAAATTAACGATTGATGAAATATTTTTTGACAATTCCTCACGACTCTTTTTGTATTTGATAAAAATTGGTATAAAAGCTGAAGTGAGAGCACCAGTGATTAACACTTCAAAAATAAAATCTGGAAGACGGAATGATGAAAGAAAAATGTCTAATTCTTCTTTTGAAAAAAAAGTTGCTAAAGTACGATAACGCAAAAAACCAAATAAACGCGATACTACAATCATTAAGGCAAGTACAATTGCCGATGAAAGAATATCTTTTTGCTGCAAAAAAATAAATTTTTTAGTATTATGTAAAAATTTTTCCATGGGTGAATATTTTCGTATTATCAGTATATCAATTTATAAAAGAATATGTCTAGGACCCGATAGATCCGATACAGTTACAAAACTGTATGAAAGGATCATATAATGGCTCGTCTATGCGAGCATACAAAATCATTCCGTGTCCAGAACTGAAAGGATACTCTTTAAGCCGTGAAGCAGAAAGGA
>DATDVH010000064.1:0-18817 GCA_035290045.1 Patescibacteria group bacterium
ACAATGTATGGCGTTTAACACCAAATACAATCAACGCAGATTTCATCAGGCGTTAGGGTATAAAACACCTGCTGAATATGTTATATTACAAGTTGAAAAACAAACTCATCAACTGTATCGTATGTATAGGTCCTGAACACAGTGTTGCAATTTCATCTGAAAACGGTATACTATACTTCATAAAAATATTTATATGTGTTTCGCAATTCCTTATAAAATAAAAAAGAAAGAAAAGAATACTGCGACACTTGAAGATGGACGAATTATTCAACTGAATAGAAAAATGGAATTAGAAAAAGGAGACTATATCCGTCTTATTGGAGATGTGATCGTTGATACGATATCAAAACAAGAAGGAATGAAAATACGACGTTTCATCTCTTCTTTATATCACTAAAAAATATGGGAAAAATATTACAAAAAGGAATTTTTTTTGCCGTTATTACCGCACTTATTTCCGGATTTTCAATTTTTTACAATAAACTCGTACTGATAAAAGGTATTGATCCTCTGAATTTTAACATACTCAAAAACGGAGGAGTTGCCTTTTTTTTAAGCATACTATTCATATCTTTCTCGGGAAAACGTATGTTTTTTATTAAAAATACGGTACGCCACTGGTGGAAACTTTTATGTATTGGTATCATCGGAGGCAGTATTCCATTTTATCTTTTTTTTGAGGGATTAAAAATGACTTCAGCTCTGAACGCAACACTTATTCACAAAACACTTTTTATCTGGGTTGCGCTTATGGCAATCCCCTTTTTAGGTGAAAGGTTATCTTTCTTTCAAGTTATTGGGTATTTTTTCATTATTTTCAGCACTTTTTTTATCGGAGAATTTTCAAACGTACATTTTGGACATGGAGAATTAATGATTATAGGAGCAACACTACTGTGGTCAGTAGAAACAATACTATCAAAAATATTCTTAAAAAATATTTCAAGCATGATCCTTGCATGGGGACGTATGTTTTTTGGTACACTTTTCCTTATCTTCATTGCTCTTTTTCAAGGCAGGCTTCAAACTGTGATACAGGTTCCCACAACACAACTTTTTCCTCTTTTAGGAAGTATTCTTTTTCTCATAGGATATGTAACGAGTTGGTATTATGCTTTGCAATTAGCTCCCGCAACTACTGTAACAGTAGTACTCGTATTATCAATCCCTATCACCAATATACTCACCGCGCTTTTTATAACGCATACTCTCACTTCTTTACAGTTTACCAATAATGTCTTAATTACAGTCAGTGTGGCATGTATTATTTTCTCATTGCCCTCAATACGCACATATGTCAAACGATTATCAACCCATAATTCATGAATGAATCAACACGGACTCACGCT
Organism: Patescibacteria group bacterium; assembly: GCA_035290045.1. Classification (GTDB taxonomy): domain Bacteria; phylum Patescibacteriota; class Microgenomatia; order UBA1406; family HO2-37-13b; genus DATDVH01. The sequence continues at coordinate 1,350 of DATDVH010000064.1, forward strand.
GTGTAGTCGTTTTGCGTATCCTCCCAATTCATATGCGTTATGTGGCCCATCCAAGCAAAATGATTTATGCTGGTATGCATCAAACGTACACGGAGACAAAGGATTATCTGATATATTATCGCAATTTACAACATTGTATCCCTACCTCTGTTTTATCGCTGGAGAAAATAATATCAAAGATCCTTTTGATCCTTTAGTGGTTGAGGCGTACTGGATCGGAAACTCACTTTTGGAAAAAACATCACAGTCGCGTTTTGCACTCTATCTGGAAGACACTCTTGGAGTTAAGAAACGAATCACACGTACAGGATACACCACATTACTGTCAAAATTACATATAGGAGCTCTCCCACATCATGCATTTCACGTAATAAATATATGGAGGCGCACAGGACATGATGATTCTCCTCATTCTGCAAAAAGCATGGAAGCATGTTTGATCAACTGGGGAAAAGTAACAAAAATAATGAAATATTCACTGACCATTGACACGTATCCTCTTATATATCATCAAAAAATACTTAAATTTGGAAGCAAACAACAAAGAAATATTCGTGCATACGCACTGAACCAAAATATACATCAGATTACAGTCGGCGATTGGATCAGTTACCACTGGGGGATACTCTGCGTACGTATCTCACTCATTCAACTGCAACGACTTATTTTTTATACTCAAAAAGCAATACATTTATTTAACCAGACCACTTCTTATGAAACAAAAAACTATATATATCATCGGTAATCCCATTGTTTCTCTTGATGCACATGCAATATCTCTTATGCCTTTTGTACAAAGAACGTTTTTAAACTATCAATTTGTTCACCTTGATCCAACTGAAGAAATTGATTATAGAGATAAAAAAGAATTCATTGGCATAGATACGGTGATGGGAATAGAAAAAGTAATGGTTTTTCATACTCTTGATGATTTTATTCTATCTCCTCGCTTTTCTCCTCATGATTACGATCTACTAACTCAATTAAAATTACTTCAGAAGTTGGGGAAAATTACGACGTGTATTATTATCGGTATTCCAACAAAAGGAAGTAAAAAAATAATTCAACATGATCTTAAGAATGTTTTTTCTTCCATGACACTTTCAGAAAATGCGAAGCGCAACTCATACAAGGGTCATACGCACGGATAATTTGCTCAATTTCCCCTATCAGTGTCTGCTTGTCTTTATGGAGATTTTCTGTAAGGTATTCTCGTATACTTTTCTCAATACCGATCTGATTTTGACCTGTCGGGACAACGATACGAACAGTCGTTATTTTACCTGTTTCATCAATGCTTAATGAGTAAAAAAGAATACCGCGTGGAGCTTCAATGATACCGATCCCGCTACTTTTTTTCCTGATAATTGCTTGTGGAGCTTCTTGAGCGATTGTCAGTGTTTTAAGTATATCAAGCGAAGAATCAACTGCATGAAGTATCTCAAGTGCTTGCGCCAGATTATTATGGTAGATATTCAAAGAAGGAAAAAGTGATAATACATTCTTTACGTCCTTTTTTGTCGTGGGATGAAGAGTATCTTTTCCATTGTTTAATCGGGCAAGAGCACCAACCATATATGTGTCTGATTGGAACGTGTATCCTGACGCGTGCGAATGAGGAATAACAACGTGAGTAAGATAATCACTATACTCTTGATCGGATAGAGTTGAACCATCATGCATAGTCATAACGCCATCAAGAAAGTTAAAATCATTACTCTTAAGACTCACATATTTGATCTTTCTCTCCAATGCAAATGTGCATTTTTGAAAAAGAGTAATAGTACGCAATACTGTCGGTCGTAGTGCTTCAAGTTCTGCAATAAGTTTTTTACAGTGTTCTTCGTCAGGAAGACGTGTAAACCCACCAACAGCTACAAAAGGCGCATGCACCGACCGTCCGCCAATTGTTTTCCCCAAAGCATTACCCACAGATTTTATCTCAAACACATCGTGTAATATCTGATGATACTCATCATTGTTTTCATCAAGATCCAAAAGACTATCAACTCCTATTATGTCAGGAAGTGCAAAAAAATAAAGGTGCAATGCATGATCGCGTATGATAAGACCATAATTTAATAATTTCCGAAGAAGTACTGTCTGATCACTGGGAGTGATCTGAAGTGCATTTTCAATTGCTTTAATGGCACATAAAAGATGTGCATTGGAACAGGTGCCGCAAATACGGGCAGTCAATTGTGGTACTCCCGCAACATCTTTTCCACGAATCGCTTGAGTATAAAATCGTTTAAATTCAGTGATGGAAAATTGCACTTTCTCAATCACATCATCTTTGACAACAACTGAAAGGCGCGCCTTTCCTTCTATTTTTGATATTTCGTCAACTGATAAATCAAACGTATGCATACATTACCCTGTTTTAATTATCCCAAATTCACTCAAATAGGTATTGATAACTTTAAGAAATATATTCTCATCCATGGGACATCCAGGAACGACTGCGTCAATACGGATCACATCTGCTATTTTTTTTACCATGGAGGCATAGGTAAAACGTAGTAAAATAGGCGCAATTTCCTTCTGCGTCTTCTCATCAAAAGTGTTTCGCTGCCCAGAAGGCATACCCGATACTGCACATGCTCCTATCGCTACTACTTTTTGAGAGCAATCACGTATTTTTTTTACCATTTTTTCCTGCTCTTCTGAAGTAACCGCTCCCTCTATAAATGAAAGGTCTATATCCTGAAAACTTGTTTTTTTTTGGAGAGGAAGAAAATATGCGAATTCAATATAATTTTTCCATTGCATATAATGATCATTGAGCAGTTCTGTAAAGATGATCGTTGAATCTTCGCAACATGAAAAGGAAAACCACCCAACACGAAGTTTTTTTTTGTTTGTCATATCTAGAATATTCAGTATAATATAAAATATTTATTATTTTGTATAATATGATATATCGCTTTCAAATATACCCATCGTAGTTGAAATTACAAAACAATTTCAACGTACTGAAAGTCCTTAAGCAAAGCCGAAGAATAAAGGGTTATACCGTCCTGCCTGTCGGCAGTCAGGTTTAAAGCGGTAAAAATCTTAAGAAAGAAGGTGATATGTTTATGCAAAAAAATACTGATAATTCCAAAGCGTGCAAGGCGTGCGAATGTCCTTGTGATGAACATAAAGAACATACTCATAATGATGAGGCTGAAAAAAAATGCGAACAGTGCACTGATGACAACCATACAGGACATCATTCACATGAGTGTAAGTGTAAAGAATAAAAAGAATATGCATAAAAAAAATCAAAAATATCTTCCTACCATTTTTGTTATTTTTGGCATTACTGGTGATTTGTTCAAAAAAAAATTGCTTCCATCTCTTTTTAATCTCTATATAAAAAAACTTTTACCTCCTTTGTTTTATATCATTGGGTTTTCTAGAAGACATTTTGATCATGAAGATTTGCGCAAATATATAAAAGATACTATGAATTCTGGACACTATACTTATATACATCTCTGGGAAAATTTTCTCCGACACTTTTTCTATCAACATGGCGATTTCAATGAAAAAAGGCCATATGAAGAATTAAAAAACTATCTCCATATGGCTGATGAAAAATGGAAAATTTGTTCTAATAAACTATTTTATCTTGCAATTCCTCCTCGGTATTATCATTCGGTGCTCACTCACCTTCATTATACCAATCTTACCATACATCAAGGTACAAAAGAAGAATGGACTCGCATCATAGTTGAAAAACCCTTTGGACACAATTCAGAAAACGCACAAGCAGTTGATGCGTTATTAAAGAAATTTTTTAAGGAAGAACAGATTTATCGTGTGGATCATTATTTAGGGAAAGAAACCGTGCGAAATATCCTTGCATTCCGCTTTAGCAATTCATTTCTCACGCCCGCATGGAACAAAAATCATATTGAGAGAATTGAGATTGGGCTTTTGGAAAAAATAACTATTGATGGAAGGGGTGAGTTTTATGATGATATTGGTGCTTTACGCGATGTCGGACAAAATCATCTGCTCCAACTCTTATCGCTTTTTACTATGGATAATCCCGGAGACTTTTCCCCCCTTTCAATTCGGAAAAAACGAACAGAAATACTCTCTTCCCTTTTACAGTTTACTCCTCATGAGATCAAACAATATACTGCGTTTGGTCAATATACTGGATATACTCGTGAAAAAAAAGTTAATCCTGATTCAAAAACCGAGACGTATTTTAAAATTAAAACATTTCTCAGTCATCCTCAATGGTCTGACGTCCCCATATATTTAGAGAGTGGAAAATCATTAGAAAAAACGATCTCTGAAGTACGTATCATTTTTAGACATAAAACACCCTGTCTCTGTCCTCACGATACCCATTATCAAAATGTACTCTATTACCAAATACAACCTCATGAGAAAATTACCACTCTTTTCCTTGTGAAAAAACCCGGACATGAAAATCTTCTTCAAGAAAACCATTTTGAATTTGATTATCGTACCATATTTAAAAAAGATGAATTTATTGAAGCGTATGAAAAATTGCTTCTTGATATGATCAAGGGTGATCAAACGCTTTTTGTATCAACAGACGAAAATATACAAGCATGGCGTTTTATTGAACCAATTATCACCAACTGGAGAAAAAATCCTTCACGTCTTCTTGTCTATAAAAAAGGAACGGCATTTAGCCCAAACCTTGAGGGAGACAGAGAAAAAGAAATGCTAAAAACTATAGGGATTATTGGTTTGGGAAAAATGGGATCCTCGCTTGCTATGAATCTTATTGAAAAAGGGTGGAAATTGACCGGATATAATCGTACGCATCAAAAGACTCATGAATTAACGAAAAAAGGTTTAATACCAAGTTATTCATTAAAAGAATGTGTTGCTACCTTATCTTATCCTCGTCTCATCTGGCTTATGCTACCGTCTGGCACATTAATTGATGAGGTTATTTTTGGAAATGAAGGATTGACTACGTATTTAAAAAAAGGCGATATCATCGTAGATGCAGGAAATTCTTTTTACAACGATTCAATCAAAAGAGGAAAGAAACTTGCAAAAAAAGGGATTCAATTTCTTGATGTTGGTATATCTGGAGGACCATCTGGCGCCCGATGGGGCGCATGCCTCATGGTCGGAGGGAAACACAAACTCTTTAAATATATTATGCCATTATTGCGCGATATCGCAGCACCCAGCGCACTCGTTCATTTTGAAGGAGTTGGAGCAGGACATTTTGTCAAAATGGTACACAACGGAATAGAATATGGTATGATGCAATCCATCGGAGAAGGTTTTGCTCTCCTCAAATCATCAAAATACAAACTAAATCTGCGTCAAGTTGCTCGCATCTACAATAATAGAAGTGTTATAGAATCTCGTCTGATAGAGTGGCTTGAGAATGCATTTATACAACAAGGGGAAAATCTCACTCATATATCAGGAGCAGTTAATTTTACTGGAGAAGGCGAGTGGACAGTACAGGAAGCGCATAAAGCACAAACACCAATTACTATAATTGAGGAATCATTCAAATTTAGACAATCCTCTCACAAGAAACCAAGTTTTACCGGACAAATCGTATCAGCGCTTCGAGGACAATTTGGAGGACATAAGGTAAAAATAAAAAATAAAAAATAAAAATTTCTTATTTTAAAAATGAATATATTTAAATCACTTATTGATATTTCAATAGCAATCGGAAAAAATACCGTCATCTATCCGAATAATCCTCCTATTGAAATTGAAATGTTTCAAAATTCTGGAGGATCATCTTATCTTTCAAAAATATCCTTTGGCTCACATACCGCTACTCATATTGATGCACCTCGCCATGTATCTGAAAGAGGTGTGATGATAGATGCTCTACCATTACATGTATTTGTTGGTCCCTGCAGAGTACTTGATATGAGTGCGAGTAATATATCAATAACAAAAAAAGATTTGTCGCAAAAAAAAATTATAACAAAAGAACGAATTCTTTTCAAAACTAAAAATTCTCTCAGAGGATATAATTCATTTTACAACGACTATATTTTTTTGTCTGCAGATGCTGCTAGATATTTAGCAGAGAAAAAAGTTATGCTCGTAGGAATTGATTATCTTTCTATCAAACAACGTGGGTCAAAAGATAATACACCTCATACGGCGCTTTTAGAACGAAGTATTCCAATATTGGAAGGAATTGATCTTTCAGAAGTAACTGAAGGATCATATTTTTTGGCTGCATTACCTCTGAAGTTTGATCACATTGAAGCTTCACCTTGTCGCGCAGTGCTTCTTTCCTTTTTAAAATGATATAATAGGATACTTTTTGCGGTGATATAATCTATATGCCCGGTCGTCTAACGGTAGGACAGATGACTCTGGATCATCTAATCCAGGTTCAAATCCTGGCTGGGCAGCCTGTAAGAATTGGAAAGAGGTTGTGAAGTAGCACTTTCCGCACCCGCCTCCGCCGCGCCTCCTAAACTGTCGGCTCGTAAAAGTCGCTAAAATCGACAAAAAGAAAAACGCAATTAAAAGAGCAATTTTATCACGTTCTTTCGCGCTTAATTTGTTATGTTTCATAATCCGAACATTTTATCCCAAATCGTTCGGATTCGATATTGAACTTAGATCTATGCAACAACATTGCCTTTTTGGTACAATTTAGGTATGAGCGAAACTGGAGAAGTACCAATAAAAGTAGTAGAAGCCACTCCAAAACCGTTTGTTGCAGACCCAAACAAAAAAATTGAAACTGGTGGAGTTACTCAGATTGATGCACGAGATTATTTTGCCATTGGCAAATTTCAAAAGAAGGCTGAGTCCATAGATTCCGATAATTCACACCCATGGAGTACAGTGCAATACGTAGGTTTCTTGGCTGAAAATGATTACGGTGCAATTGCTGCTGGGGAAACTTACGATACAAATTTGGCACAAACTTCCACCGAAACTCCTTTTGGTTTGCTAATCGCAGAAAAAACTAGTGGTGGGCAAGGTAACTCAGTATTTGTGAGGGATCTGGATCGAAAACAAAGAGGTTATGTCATGGATGCGATAAATACTTTCGCTCCATCATTGCCAGATGCAACCAGACATCAACTTGTCAGACGAATTATCCAGGAGGCACCAAATTTGAAAGATGAAAAAGTCATTGTAGAAAAATTGACAAGGATGGGCTTGGAACTTTTGCCGGATCATGCCAATAGAGCTACTGAAGCATTACCACAGTGGATTGAAGTAGGTGGTCAAACACCTTCGGTGGAACAACAAAAAGAACTTGCAGAATTTACTCGATTGGTAGCAAGCAAAGTGCCGAAGGAAGAGTTTGATAATAGAATGAAAAAGTTACAAGATGATTTAAGATTCACAGATGACCCTTACGGCAGAAACTACCAAACAATTTTTGCACAAATGTCGCAGTGGGTACTGGATGGGCGCGAAGATGCAAGCCGGAATTATGGGATTTTACAGAGAGAAAAACCAACTGAATACACAATTAAGGACAAAGTAACGCACCCAATAGCGACTGAGGACGAGCTGAAAGAGAGATTGTCTTCTTTGCCGGTTGAGCCAATGCCTGACACTATAGGTAGGTCAATAACTGATGAAACAACAGAAATTGTTAAGCTGGATCAGGTGGTCGGTGGGACTGGAATAGAAACATGGTCAGTGAGTACTTCGGAAGGCAGAGGACTTTCGAAAATCTTGGAATTAACCCGTGAACTTCAATCTGGAAATGCCAGTGTCGCAGGTAGAAACGAACCAATTAGACTCATTGAAGTTGATGGAAAATATTATGTTGAGAGCGATGGCAGACATAGAACAGCCGCTCTTAAAGCACTAGGAGTGGCTGAAGTTCCAGTTATGGTAACCCACTTCAAGTAAATTTGGTAAAATAAAAAAATGGAGGAAATAAATATGGATTATTGTAAACTCGCAGAGTATTTGTACAAGCTGATTGACAATGAATTGAAAAAGGTGGAGTCCAAGGAGGTGGATTTGGCAGAGATATATCCAAAATTAGTTGTTTGTTGTGAATTTTTTAGATATATTCGGGGAGAATTTTTCCAGTTATCACGTCCCCACGGTTTGGAGTGCCAAAAAAGGATGTACCAACTTGAAGATCAATTATCAGCCCGAATCAGTAAATTAAGAAAGCAACTTGATATAAGAGATCAAAGGACATCTTACTTTCTCAATTTGGGGAAAAAGCTTTTTGATTAGTTTTTAAGATGCTCGGCGGTAGCCGAGCAAAAATCGCGCCCGGAAAAAGTAGCGGAGGCGCGGTGGGTGGTGGCGCCGAGACTGAACAAGCGAGACCGAATGCCGAGCTAAACACATTGAAGACCGACATTTTCTGTGAACCGTTAGCAAAATATGAAAAAGAGTGTGGAGTGTTTTTTTTATATGGTGAGATGTTCGGATAATTCGTTGTATTGTGGGACGACTTCTCAATTGGAAAAAAGAATAAAAGAACATAATTCATCCTCCTCAAGAGGAGCAAAATATACACGGGCAAAAAAACCAGTTGCGTTAGTTTACTTTGAAGATTATCCAAATAGACACTCGGCAATGAAAAGAGAGTTCAACGTAAAAAAATGGACAAAACTAAAAAAAGAAGCGTTGATAAAATAAATAAAAGTCGTTTAAGAAGATTAAAAAACATCCCTTAAATTACTAAAGTTAGGCAAAATGCATGATCTGTAACTTGCTTGAAATACAAAGTTTCGAACTGGCTTCTACGATCTCTTCCAACATACTGAGTAAAATTGTAGTTATACTTATACTGTCATAATGCTATAAATACGTAACTCTTCTAATTGCTTCTAATTCTTTATAGTTTTAATATTTCTGTTCATAATACGTATTGTTAGATTGTCCTTTCACATTAATAAACTCAAGTTTGACCATTTTTTTTAGATCAGTGTTAATAGTAGCTCTAGAAACAGTTGGAAAAAGTTCGTGTGCGATACTTGCTGTTATTTGATTATTATCTTGTAAGTAATGCCAGATTTTTATTTGTCTTTCGTTTAATTCTCTAAACTTTTTACCTAACAAAGTAACCCTAAACATATTAGATCTATTTTTAAATAATGGTTCTACTAATCCCCAATCAATCATCTTGGCATAAATTAAATCTATTCCTCTTCCAAATTCTTCCATGTAGTCTAATCCTCTCAAAATATTGGCCACAATCTCATTTCTACTGAATTGAGAATCTTTAAGATTTTCTATTGTAACTCCTGGTGGAAGCGTGCCGGGATTTGAAATTTCTATTCTATCAACGAAAATATTAACATGAATATAAGTTCCAGTAACCTTATAATCTCTGTGAATAAGCGCATTTGCTAAAATCTCGCGTAAAGCATCTTCAGGATACTCATATTTCTCAATTCTTTTAGTTCCGACAATATCTGCTTTAAGCGCTATATTTCTAAGAATAAATCTCTGGGTTTCATCTATTTGTTGATCTAATGTACCAAAGATGTATTGTTGATCAATAACGGGCGATGACGGAGATGTATCAGCAAACCTAACACACTGAATAAAGTCCCTAGATAAGCTTTCTAATCTTTGGGGGAATTCTTTAGCAAAAATTAAACACCCAGCTAAAGTAGGAACTTCTCTTCCTTTTAAATTTGTTAATACGCCAATATTTTTAAGTACCTTCTCTAAGGGTAAACTTTCTGGGAATAATCGTGCTGTTCTTTTAGCGCTTTTATCTAAATATCTCTTAATTTTTTCTACTGACAAACTATTGAAATTTGCCTCAGATATAGGTATGCGATCATATTTGTACTCTGGTGAATATCGTAAAAACGACCGTAATTCGTCTTCCGTAATTTGTCTATTTAAGTTTCCTATTCTTATAAATGCGCCTCTTGGCATCCCCAAATCAACGTTATAACAAGGTTTTTGCTCTTGTAAAGATTCTGAAATTAATAAAGCGAGCATGTCTTTATTTTCATGCTTAAAGATTTTAAGCGAATAAGTCCCACAGTTTCGCACTTTTTGTTGTATGCAAGATACTATTTTTGATTGTAAGATGGCCAATTCTTGCTGTCCTTCAACTGTAAAAGTTTTTTGTACTTGATTTTCTACTACCCCAAAAACTACAATACCCCCTATAGGACTATTTGAGAAAGCTGAAATTGTTTTCCAAAGATCGGAAGGAATACCACTCCTTGCATCTTTAAACTCAATATTTTCATCTTCAGATTGTCTTTGAAGAGCTTTTTTAAATATATTTATCAATTTCTCTTCAGAAATATCGTGCATAATGAAAAAATTATATACTTAAATTACTCTTTTTGTAGTTGAAAAATTAAAATAAGGAAAGTTAAAATGATTTTAAATAAATAGGAAAGAAAATATAATTTATTTCACAAGAATTGTATTTTATAATCCCAATAAAAAATGACACCTTTTAGTGAAAAAGTATATACCGTTGTAAAACAAATACCCAGAGGGCAAACGCTTTCATACCAACAAGTCGCTCATATGGCGGGGAATGAAAAAGCGTATCGTGCTGTTGGGAATATCTTGAATAAGAATTATGACCCCTCAATTCCCTGTCATCGGGTCATTCGCGCAGACGGCTCAACGGGAGGATATAATAAAGGAATAAAAAAGAAGAAAAAATTATTACAATCTGAATGTGAATAATAACTCAGTATGGAAAAACACAGATATACGGCTATCCCCACAGAAAATCCAAGTAGACGAATTTTACCAGCTCGACTTATACTCACAGTATTCCCCACTGAAGTCATTGGAGACTTCTCATCTTTTCAAAAAATAGAACAGTATATGCAGAAAGGATACGGAGTTGTTGTTAATTACTCCCATTTTTCTTCAAGCGATCATCTGCGTACGATCGGTACGTTTATCACGGAAGTTAAATCCATAGCAGAAGGAAAAATCGTCAGTCCTATCGCTGAACATCAATATAATACACCTATAAAAAAGTTCTGCCATGAGACTCATGTGACATTGATGCCTATTATCACAAACAATACACTCACAGCATACGATCAGCAAGGAATACCCAGACCTGATAAAAATAGTTGCAGAGAAAAATATTATGCGTATATCACGACAGCACAACAGGTATTGGATCAAGGAGGCAGTGTATTTATCGCTCCGCAAGGAGGAAGAAAACCGACATTAGGTAATGCTCTCACACACGGACCTATCAGTAATTTACTGAAAAACTATCCAAATGAAAAACTCTTATTTGTCTGTGCAGGATAGGGATACCAGATACACTTGATTATGATACTCAAAAAACAAGAGGAGTAAACGTATTACGGCACTATACCTTAAAGATCAGTCATCCCTTCACAAGAAAAGAGCTTATGAGTATGGTACACAGAGATAAAAGTAAGATAGACATCTCTATTTTTGATGTCCTTGGCACCATCGTTCCAAAAACGTATATATAATATCACTCCCACTCCATTGTACCAGGAGGTTTATTGGTAATATCGTAGACTACACGATTCACTTCAGGTATCTCGTTTACTATGCGTGTGGCGATATTTTCAAGCACTTCATAGGGAAGACGACTCCAGTGGGCGCTCATCGCATCGCATGCTTCAATACACCGTACCGCAAGAGTCTCTCCATACACACGGCTATCTCCTCGCACTCCAGTTGTTTTAATCCCGACGTAGACTGCAAACGCCTGCCATATTTTATGAGTAAGTCCCGCACGAGTAATCTCATCTTGTATGATTGTATCTGCCACACGCACAATCCGAATTTTGAAAGGAGTCACCGACCCAATAATCCGTATCGCAATCCCAGGTCCAGGGAACGGCTGACGATATATGATCTCATCAGGAAGATGTATGAGTCTTCCTATCTGCCTCACCTCGTCTTTATATAAAGTACGTAACGGCTCAACAAGTGTCAATTTCATCTTTTTGGGAAGTCCCGAGACATTATGATGTGATTTAATTTTATCTGAGTGTTTTGTCCCAGCGCTTTCTATAACGTCTGGATAAATAGTACCTTGTATAAGAAAACGTGCTTCCAATTTTCGTGCTTCACGTTCCAACACGGATATAAAAGTGCGACCAATGACGTGCCGTTTTTTTTCAGGATCAGCGATACCAGCAAGCGCATGCAAAAAAACTCTGTGAGCGGAGATCACTTTTATTTTCATTTTATAGTGTTTCTTAAAAATCTTTTTTAAGCTCTCTGTTTCTCCTTGACGCATCAATCCTGAGTCAATATAACATGCAGTGAGATTTTGTCCAATCGCACGATGACTGATAAGTGCGGCAACCGATGAATCAATTCCTCCTGATAATGCACAGATTGCTTTTTGACTATGGATTACATCTGCAATACCCTGTACAAGAGTATCAACATCCGTCTGATTAATTCTGCGCTTTTTTACTCGTTCGCCACACAAACGGAGAAAATTTTTTATAATGTCATCGCCGTAGTGAGTATGAATCACTTCCGGATGGAATTGAACCCCCCATATTTTTTTTATGTCATGAGAGATTGCGGCAAAAGGAATGGTTGCTGTTGAACCAATTCCAGAAAATCCATCAGGAAGAGTAACCACTTCATCTCCATGAGACATCCAAACTTGAAAAGAATGAGGAAAGGATGGCATAAAAAAAGAAGACGGACGAGTGAGCGAAAGTGTTGCCGGACCACTTTCTTTTATCTTTCCTTTACGTACTGTCCCTCCCAACATATGTACGATCAATTGCAAACCATAACAGATACCAAAAAGAGGGATACCATGACTCAAGATACGAGAATCAATCGTAGGCGCATTTTTTTCATAGACTGACGCAGGTCCTCCTGAAAGAATAATACCTGCAGGCTTTTGTTTTACATTATGTTTCATTATATCTTCTGGCTGTACAATACGCACTAACACTCCCCAATCTTTTATTCGCCTTTTGATAAGATGGGTGGTTTGGGATCCAAAATCAACAATGAAAATCATACGGTATAATTTTTTCCTGCATCACGAACCATAATTGAATGAGGATGACTTTCTAAAAATCCTGCGCGACTTATTTTGATAAAACGCGCATGAGTAATAAATTCAGCGAGTGTTTTTGACCCAACATAATACAATGAAGAACGCAAACTCCCTGCAATTTGTCGCAGATACTCACTCGCGCTTCCACGATAAGTCACTAATCCATCAATCCCTTCTGCAATCATATCTTTTTTTTCATCGCTTGGCAATTGACCATACCGCTCAGCTCCTCCCTTTTTCATCGCTTCAACTGACCCCATTCCACGATAGTGTTTGTATTTTTTGTCTTTGACTATCATCATATCTCCTGGCGATTCATCAAGCCCCGCAAGTAAAGATCCAAGCATTACCGCGTGTGCCCCGCATGCAAGAGCTTTTGCCATATCGCCAATCTGACGAATACCTCCGTCTGCGACGACCGTTACTTTTGAACCCTGCACTGCTTCAACTGCATTGGTAATCGCGGTTATCTGAGGTACACCCATACCAGTTACTATCCGAGTCGTACAGATGCTTCCCGGTCCCATACCCACGCGAAGCATATCACATCCTGCATCAATAAGAGCTTTTGCGCCTTCAATAGTCGCAATATTTCCTGCCATAAGAGGAAAAAGAGGATATTTTTTCTTAATGTAAGAAATCGTATCAATCACCGGACGCGAATGTCCATGACCTGAATCAATAACAACTATATCGGCTCCAGCATCATGTATCGCATCAATTCTTTCATGAGAATCAGCACCAACTCCAATGGCACCGCCAACTAACAATCTTCCGTTTGCATCAACAGCGCTCTCTTGGGAATTGAATACTGTGAAAGACTTCACTTTTTCAATCATCTTTTTTTGTGTATCAATAGAGAGATTGCGATGGATGATTCCCAGTCCTCCAGCCCGTGCCATTGCCAAAGCCATATCAACTTCACATACTGTATCCATTGGAGATGCGATAATCGGTAATTTTAATACAATGCGGTCATGAAGCTTTGTTGTAAGACTCACTTCATGTCTCTTAAAATCTGCATATCGGGGAAGAAGAAGAAGATCATCAAAGGTTATTCCTTCGTAAGTACTTATTTTATTTTGTAAAATAGATACATTATCCATAGTTTATTTTAGACTATAGTTTCTTTTTTGCAAGGGGAAAAAAGATTGCTTGTAATTTACGGACGAGAATAGTATCATCATATTATGAAAAATGATCCATCAAAAACTGCAATCTCACTTATACAAAAAATTAAGCAAGAAATTGAAGAATCAAATATATCCATACACACGATGATTGAAGAAGTAAAAATGATGCAATTTACTATAAAACCTATTCATGGAGATATTTCATTATTGATAAAAAAAGACCATGCCTTTATCGCAGCATTATGGAAGCTGGGGAAAATGGATCACATTATAAGTACCGAAGCATCACAGCTGAACAACAAAGAAAAAAAAATATTCTTCAATTATATTGAGCATCAGAAACTGTCTGCTACTCAACGTATATCTTCTCATCACACCGCTGATTTTGAGGTAGAAATAGTTAAAAATAAAACCATCTCACATACAATGCTCAATTAAACTTTCTATGCGACATCCCCTTATCATTGATCTTGAGACAAAACATACCTTCCGCGAATATTCAGATCCCAGCAAATTAGGTATCTCAGTAATAGGAATATATGATTATACCGACCGCTCCTTCAAAAGTTTTACTGAACAGACAATACCCTCACTTTACCCGCTTCTTGAACATGCTTCATATATCATCGGATACAACAGTAATAACTTTGACCTTGCAGTGCTTCAAGGATATTATCCTGGCGATATAAAGCAATTTAAGACATTTGATCTTCTTGAAGATATACGTTTTATTTTGGGCAAACGATTAAGTCTTAATGATGTTGTGAATGCGACTCTGAATAAACGAAAATCAGGACATGGATTACACGCCATACATCTTTACAAAGAGGGTCAAATAGAAGAACTGATAAAATATTGCCTTGATGACGTCTCCCTTACAAAAGAATTGTTTGAATACGGCGTCACACATAATGAGATTTTTTATCCAAGTGGTGCAGGAAAAAGCAGCATAAAAGTAAGTTGGAAAAAATACCTTGAGGAATCAGACGAAAAAAAAGATATTAGCTTAACTCTTCCATTTTAAGGCCGCATCCGTTAATAACTTGGTAGCTATTTCAATTAAAGATGCGGCACAAAGGCTCGTATAGGAAGTTATTTAGGGACGAGCCTTAAGAATTTCCTGATCTCTGACTTGATGAAATTCATGGTAGAATTGAGACACCGCATGAAACGAATGTGTTTTATGAAGAATAACTGCCTGGTCAAATCGTGAAGAATCCAAATCAAAAGGCGCAATTGGAACTGCAAGAATGATGGTACGTGCATGTTCTCTTTTAATATACTCAAACGCAGCCTTCATTGACGCTCCCGTCGCCACTCCATCGTCAACGATAATCACTGTTTTATTTTGTACCTTAACATCTTTTTTGACAAATTTCACTGCATATTCTTTTTGTTTTTTAACCGCACTTTTGATCTGCTTCTGTACTACTTGTTCGTTCAATTGCAACTTTTTGATATGAGGAAGATCAAGAAAGTATTTGCCATTGCATACCGCACCGATTGCAAGTTCTTCATTGTCAGGATGCGTTATTTTTGCAATCGCAAGAAAACGATGAGAGACTCCAAGTCTTTGCGCTATCTCAAAACCCACCAATGCACCACCACGCAAAATACTTACAATAACTAACTGATCCTTATCCTTCATGATCGTCAAATCTTTCACAATCGCCTTTGCTAATTGTTTCCCCGCATCACTTCGGTCTTTAAATAACATCGTACATATTTTATAATACCTTTGTAGTTTTTACTTTTTCATTTTTAACTTTTAATTTGCAAGGGCCCGTAGCGTAATGGCCATCGCGCTTCCATGGCATGGAAGAGAGTAGGGGTTCAAATCCCCTCGGGTCCACAATAGGAAAAAACATAAAAAGATTTAGGCAAAACAAAGGGCTTTCGCAAGATAAGCTTTCTAAACTTGCTGATTTATCGCTCAACACGGTTGTTAAGATAGAGTTAGACGAAAGCCCAAACCCGACCATTGAGACAATCCAAAGGATTGCGAAAGCCCTTGGGGTTTCGGTTGATGATTTATTGAAATAAATTTTATGAAAACCAGTGATGATGTAAAAAAATTAGGAAACGATGAACACAAAATACTTCTTGGCGATGCTCTTTTGGCATTGAACGAAATCGAGGACAATTCAGTTGATTTAATTTTTGCTGATCCTCCATATAACATCGGTAAAAATTTTAATGGCAAAATAGATAAATGGGAAAAAGATGAGGATTATCTCAATTGGTGTTATGGGTGGCTCGATTTGTGTGTAAAAAAATTAAAACCACACGGCAGTTTCTATGTGATGACCTCGACACAATTTATGCCTTTCTTTGATATTTTTCTAAGGCAAAAATTAGATATTCTTTCAAGGTTGGTCTGGTCTTATGATAGTTCTGGGATACAGGCAAAAAATTTTTATGGCTCTATGTACGAACCGATACTATTCTGTGTTAAGGATAAGGAAAACTATACTTTTAATAAAAACGATATTCTCGTTGAGGCGAAAACTGGGGCAAAAAGAAAACTAGTTGATTACAGAAAAAATCCTCCACAAGTTTATAATTCCGAAAAAGTTCCGGGGAATGTTTGGGAATTTTCTAGAGTTAGATATCGAATGGATGAATATGAGAATCATCCGACACAGAAGCCTGTCGCTTTGCTTGAACGCATTATTAAAGCGAGCTCAAAAAAAGGAGATCTGGTTTTAGATCCTTTTTCTGGTAGCTTTACCACCTCCTTTGTTGCTAAAACATTAGGAAGAAGGTCTATAGGTATAGAATTACAAGAGGATTACGCCAAAATTGGATTAAGAAGGCTTGATTTACAGAAAGAATATAATGGTCAAAAGTTAATTAAAGAGGCTAGAACATTTGAGAATGGGCAAGTTGAACTAGAGGGTAAATTAAGCCTCTTTACTGTATAACAATATGGAAAATCAATTCACAGATACAATAAACGAAATACTACATAATCACTTTGGCGATACAGCACCAGAGATTCTTGAGAGAAGCCAATTGTTGCAGTACATAGAATTAAAAACACGCTCTGCAAATAAAGGTGCTAAAGCTCGTGGAAGTTTCGCTAATCTTTATGCAATCTATGTTGTTGTGGAAGATTACATGGCAAAAGGCTTTGAAAAGAAAAGTGGTTATACAAAATATGACGGAGCGGAGTTTGTAAAACTCTTCAAAAGACAGCGAGAGCTACCTTTTGGTGCAAAACTTCAAAATCATGCGCTAAATAATCGAATGAACTCAGAATTTCAAAAATTCTTTCCTAATTCAGAATATGTGCCGATTCTAAGAAATCTTGAAACCAATAGATATTGGATCAATGAAAATCTATTAAAAATAGG
>DATDVH010000065.1:0-4128 GCA_035290045.1 Patescibacteria group bacterium
ATTCAACTTTACTATTATAGCCATTCTTTACTTACCGGGTACGATTATTCATGAAATGAGTCATTTTTTTGCCGCTCTTATTCTTTTTTTGAGGGTACGTGATGTATCTATTTTTCCAACTTTTCAAAAAAATTATATCAAATTAGGATCAGTTACATACGAGCGGAAAGATTTTATCCGCGGTTTTCTGGTCGGGATAGCTCCGCTTGGAGGAGGCATGATTGTATTGTATGGTATTGGATCATTTCACCTTTTTCCCGCTACCCATTTATTACTGAACACGCTCATGATTTATGTTATTTTTACGGTATCGTCTACTATGTTTTCTTCTTCACAAGATCTTGTTGATTTTTTATATATGATACCTTTTCTTGTGATTGGGGTCGGATTGATATATGTATTTCATATTGATATTGCACGAATCGCTGAAAATATATCTATGATAAACCAATTACCTTCTTTTATGAAAACTATTAACATATATCTATTATTTTCACTTATAATCAATATAAGTATTATTATTTTTATGACAATAATGATACATCTCTTAAAAAAATGAAAAATCTTATTGTTCAAAAAATAATTATCAATGGTAATGTGATACAAGGACCATTGGAAGGGATAAATACATTAGCAGACCTTATCAATATAATCGTACTGTTTATCTATCCGTTTGCGGGAATATTACTCTTTATCTATTTAGTATGGGGAGGATATGAATATCTTTTGTCTGGAGGAAATCCTGAGAAAGTAAAAGGGGCGCAAGGAAAACTAACCTCTGCTATTATAGGGTTTATCCTATTGTTTGTAAGCTACGTCCTTGTTCAGATTATCGTTCGTATATTCGGACTGAATAGTGGAGTTATTTGATGCGTTACTTTTTTTTAAAATATTTAATTGCACGTTCATAATTGACTACTGACCCAATATCAAACCATTGTCCTTCAAACACAAAACCAGCTAATTGTTTTTTATGAATAACTTTTTGCAATACTGATTCAAACATAAACACCTTTTTTGATAGGGGAAAATAGTGGCTTATTTCTTTATTCAATATATATACTCCAGTATTTACTAAGTTGCTTTTTGACTTTCCTTTTTTAGTTCGTTCATGAAATCCAACGATTGATTGTCCATGTAGCTCAAGTTGACCATATGGAGATGGATTATCTGTTGGGGTAAGTGCAACAGTTGCCACAGTTTCTTGATCTTTGTGGAATTGAATAACATCTTTCAGATTAAGATCAACTATAATATCTCCATATAACAGGACAAATGACTGATCTTTTATAAACGGAAGAATTGCCTGAATTGCACCTCCTGTACCAAGAGGTATTTTTTCCTCAGAATACGTTATTTTGACGCCGAATATCGCCCCATCGCCAAAATATTCTTTGATTTTTTCACCCCTATGTCCAATACAAATGACAATCTCCCGTATTCCAGCATCTCGTACATCATGAATTAAATATTCTAAAATTGGTCTGCCTTTGATAAGGAGCATTGATTTTGGTAATTCATACGTATACGGACGAAGATTCTCACCTTTCCCTCCGGCAAGAATAACTGCCTTATTCACTGATGGTTTGAATGATTGAAGAAGCACATATTCAATAGCATGAGAACGATTACGAATTTTCTCACCATCAATAAGCATATCAACGTCATTGATTAGAGTTTCTTTCAGGGTGATGGTAAGTCGTATTCTTCTCATAATGAAGACATTGTATACGTCCTCTTGCATTTTGTCAAAAAACTGATAAACTACTCATATAATATGCAAAAAAGGCGTCTTGTCTGCACAAAACTTCTCTCATTTATTGCATTTATTTATGTGAATGTCTTGCATAAAAAACCGCCAATGAGGCGGTTTTTTTAAGAATATGGAAACAGTCATACTTTCTGTAGGCGGCAGTCTCATCGTCTCAAAAGATGGTATTGACACTCATTTTCTGAGCGCCCTCAATCTTTTTATCAGAAAACACATTAAAAGCGGAAGACGTTTTTTCATCGTAGTTGGAGGGGGTCAAACTGCACGAACATATAGAAATGCTGGAAAGGATGTGATTGGAGAGTTAACCCATGAAGATCTTGACTGGATAGGTATTCATGCAACACGATTAAATGCCCATCTCATCCGTACTATTTTTCAGGATATTGCCCATCCCCGCATTATAGAAAATTATGACAAGCGCCTAATCGTGTGGTCTGAATCAGTCGTGATAGGAGCAGGATGGAAGCCTGGGTGGTCTACTGATTATGACGCGGTGATACTTGCCCGCGATTATCACGGATCAATGATTATCAATCTCACTAATATTGATTGGGTATACACCGCGGACCCTGCAAAAGATAAGAGTGCAATTCCGATCAAAAAAACAACATGGACTGAATTTGAAAAATTGGTGGGAACCACATGGTTACCAGGAACACACGCTCCATTTGATCCTGTCGCATCACAGTTAGCCAAAAAAATAGGAGTCAGTGTCATCATTGCCAATGGTAAAAATTTCAAAAATTTGGACAAAATCCTGAGAGGAGAAGCTTTTAAGGGCACCCTCATCAGCCCTGTTGATGTTGACAATGCGTTTTATGATAAAGAATATTTTGTAGGAAAAAAAAGTGGATACAAAGTCGCATGCTATGAATCTTTTTTTGGAAAAATGATTCAAATATTCGCTCATTTATATAGAGCGCTTCTCATACGTTTCCTTATAAATCCTAAAAATTGTCTTGATGTTGGATGTGGTATAGGACAATTGGTATATTTTTTAAGAAAACTCGGTATTGAAGCATATGGAATTGATGTGTCAGAAGACGCGTTCACCTTTGCACACAAAGATATTATTCCCTATCTGAAAAACGGTAACATATCCAAAATTCCTTTTCCTCAAAATTCTTTTGATCTTGTTACTACATTTGATGTGTTAGAACATATTGAAAGGCCACAACTAAAAAAAGCAGTAAGCGAGACAGTGCGAGTATCCCGTAAATGGATTCTACATAAAATTTATACACATGAAAACAAATGGATAACCTATTTGCACACCAAAGATTTTTCCGACATATCCATATTAAGCCAAAGTTTTTGGTATAATTTGTTTAGAACGCTTGACAATATAAGCATTATACGAAAATCATGGTTGCGTCTTCCTTCATTTATTGAGACAGTGTTTTTGCTGAGAAAAAAGTAACCGTATGCGTCTGACAAAAATGACCGTGAACTATTTTCGCAATTTTTCTCAACATACTTTTTCTTTTAATCCTTTTTTGACAATTGTCGCGGGTAAGAATTCTGTCGGTAAAACAAATCTTTTAGAAGCCATCTTTTTTTGTTTGAGGGGACATGGATTTAGAGAAGAAAAGGAAATAGAACTTATTCATACGCAAGCTCAAAAAGCAACAGTTGAGTTAGAAAGTAGCGAAAAAGGCGAGTCAAACACACAAAAAATCATACTTTCTTCAACACCCGTGATAACAAAACAATGTCTTTTTAATAAAGTAAAAAAAAGACTTCATGAATATTCAATACACAGTATGCCTGCGATAGTATTTTCACCAAGTTTTCTCTATGTCATTGACGGACAAATGCACGAACGCCGCGTTTTTTTTGATCACATTATCAGTCACATGAGTAAAACATATAAAAGAAGACTGGGGTTTTATGAACAAGCATTACGCAAAAGAAACAAACTTCTTGAAAAAATAACTGATGTATATCGTCTCAAGGAACAATTGATATTCTGGGATACCTATCTTATTCAAGAAGCCCACTATATCACTGAAAAAAGAAGCGAAGTTGCCAACTGGCTCAATCAATACCCTCTGTTTGATCATACACATTTCAAGCTCACGTATCTCCAAAATGAGATATCAAAAAAGACACTGATTGATACCTTTGAAAAACAACGTCTTATAAAAAAAACACTTGTCGGACCTCAACGTGATACGTATGAATTATATATTGATGGTAAGAATGTCCATAAATATGGATCAAGAAGCGAACAACGATTAACGCTTTTTTGGATCGTCATGAATGAAATGCGTATTTATGAAGAAAAACTGAAACAAAAAACTGTGGTTCTTCTTGATGATATTTTTTCAGAACTTGATATAACCAATAAATCA
>DATDVH010000066.1:0-3961 GCA_035290045.1 Patescibacteria group bacterium
TTTCTTCAGTTCATCCAAAAAAAAGAGATAGTAGTTCCAAAAAAGCTCAGCATTGTTTATATATTATTTATTCTCTTTTCCGCTCTCGCAACCTTCATATCCATAAATACCGATCGTTCATTTTCATATCTACTGTTTTACATCTCACTTTTCCTCATTTTTAACTATGTACTCAATAATACTGAAGCAATAAAAAAATATATTATTCCATATATATTCGGGCTATCTTTTTTGCTCACAATTTATTCGGTTTTCCTCAAATATCTTATTCAAAACAACATCTGGTCTCTGATTCCCGAACACGGGTATCAGTTCGTTTTCCCAAAATTCGGACTGCATAATCACCTCGGTGATTTTCTAATTCTTCCGCTGACGATTTGTAGCTACTATCTGGTAAAAGGAAAAAGTAAGTTGTTGCCGATACTTGGAATATTGTTCTTCATCCCATTTTTAATATTTTCATATTCCAGGTCTGCGTACGTTTCAGTAATACTAACCTGCTTTTTGTTGTTCTTCGCTATGAAAAGAGCGGGACAGGCAATTAGCAAGAAATTTATTGTGGCAATAGCCTGCATAATTGTCGTACTTGCATCTTTTTTCCTTTTTACCATGAGTGAGACGCAAGTTTTCAAAAGCGACGTAGTTGAAAAAAAGATGACACTAACTCCAAGGCTTAATTTTTTTTATGATGCTGTGCGATCAATGATTGATAGTCCTTTTGGGGTCGGACCTAACAATTATGTTTATATTTCAGGAAAATACTCCCAACTAACAAGATACTTTTCCTATTCAAGCCACAATATTTTTTTTGATGTGCTTGTTGAGAACGGGATATTTGCAAGCGTATTTTTTATATATTTTATCTATCTGATAATAAAAAGGTCCGATGACACGTCAGTAATTTTTTTCTGTTTTTTAGCTACCCTCATCAATTTTCAAACTGATTACACACATAATATATATAGTTATATACTCTTATTTTTTGTTCTTATGGCTTTGGTATATCGGCAAAAAAAGATAGTTTATTCAAAAATTATCTTACTTTTTGCCTTTCTTCTTTTTCTTGCCACACAGTATATTTACTTTTCCCGACTCATCTTATAAACTTCTGCAATAAGGAATATGATGAAGGTTATCTAT
The DNA here is from genome assembly GCA_035290045.1 of Patescibacteria group bacterium. Lineage (GTDB taxonomy): Bacteria > Patescibacteriota > Microgenomatia > UBA1406 > HO2-37-13b > DATDVH01. The sequence goes on from DATDVH010000066.1 coordinate 1,141, forward strand.
ATTTCCGTTGGAGGTTTTATAATCAAGATCTCCTTTTTTCCCTCGGAGTCAAAAGACACGCAACAATGGTTTGAAAATTATCTACCACAGTATTTTGCAGAATTTCTGATTATAAGACCGCAAAGGAGAATTGATTATTATATTGATATAAAGTGGGATAAAAAAGAAGAGATGATTGTGAGGGAAAAGGAAAAAAAATATTACCTCAATCTTTTTCAAAAAAAAGGAGAAAAAACACTCATTACAAATTATCAAATCAGCATCTCGCAGCTTCAGATCGTATTGCGGTATGCATTGCATTCTCTTCTCATGCCAAATAGTGGATTTTTTATACACGCCTCATCGGTATTAATTGAAGGCAAAGCATATCTGTTTGTCGGAAGGCCAGGAGCAGGAAAGTCAACGGCAGCCAGGTTATTACAAAAAAAGTACACTCGATTGTCGGATGACATAATCATTATTAAAAAAGTAGACAAAAAATTCATGGTATATCAGACGCCAATTCTTGAGAAGAACAAAGCCAGTAAAAAAAGCAAAGGCGCAATACCGCTCGGAAAAATATTTCTTCTAAAAAAAGCAAAGACATTTACAATCGAACCGCTAAAAAATAACATGCAGACATTTGAAAAAATGCTCAAGCAAGTCTTTGCGACAAGGAATGAAGATATAAGCACACTTGCCAAAACGCTTACTGATTTATTGGCTGTACAAAATATCATACAAGTTCTGTCATTTGCAAAAGATGAAAAAAAAATGCTACAGCTTTTTAAAGCATCGATAAAATGAAGAAGATAAAAATCAACAAGGGATTTATCACCCAAAAATCAGGAAAAAAGCTGACTATTTTTGACCCTGAGGCATCAATAGTGTATTCATTTAATGAGACAGCAGCCTTTATTTTTGAAAGAATAAAACGAGATAGTACTGTTGGAGAGATAATAGAAAAAGTTTGCAAGAAATATGACGTCTCAAAAGACAAGGCTCAAAGAGACGTCAGCGAATTCTTGAATATATTAGTAAAAAATAAGATTGTTACTCGTCTCCATAACACCCACAGGATAGAATAAATAACCTTTGGTTGGATGAAAGTTGTGAACCGCTTTAGAAAAGGGTAGGGAGAGAGAAAAAATTGATGCCTGAACCTATTTTCTCCCGCGCTCATTCTATCTTCGCTGTCAAAAATATTAACTGTTAAAATGCTCTTTACAATATATCGTAGGGTTGCAGCATCAGGTTTAATAACTCGCAAAAAAGCTTTGGGAATGTTTGTGTCGTAATATTTATTGAGAAGTAGAAAGCAGGGATATACAATATTTTCTAGTTTGTAGTCATGAATTTTGTTCCCAAGAACAGCGATTCTCCGCTTTTTATCTTTGAGATAGTCACGAATGACATTATTAAGGAATTCATATTTATATGCGCCTTTGAAATTATCGCGAAAAAGATGGTGGCAAAGAAAAATAATCTGATTTTCAAGCGATAGAAGAGGAAATCGTTCTTTATTAATAACAATATATCGTTTCTCTGCCAAAAAATCATGATTAATAAGATCAATTAGCGTACGCGAGTAGAGGCTATCGAGTGAGCCAAGCTGTGTTACGGTAAATATCGCCTCAGAATGGAGATCAAAAGCAATTATAAACTTTCCGATTTTTTTATAATAGGAAACCTGTGTTATTTTATCCCGAAGTCTGGCATGAGTTTTTGTCAGTGCTGTATCGATTTTTTTGTATCCATTTTTCTTAAATATATTGACTGCTTGGATGAAATCGTTTTTGTCTATCAAAAGATCACAATCAGAATAAATCCTTTTAGGAAACGTTTTTGTGTAATAAAGATAGAGTGGGAGTCCTTTCAAAAAAACATAATCTACTGATGCCTGCTCAAGAGAGTATTTTATTCGAAGGATTTCATTGAAATATAATGTTGACTGCAAAAGATAAATGGCTTCGGGGTTGAATGTTTTATCTATTCGTTTTATTTTATATACTTTGCCGATAATCTGTTTTGTATAGACTTTTCCATCTGCTTTTAGGTTATTATCGCCTTTTGTAATGACATATTTTGTTGTTTTATAGATAATCCTATGCGTCTGAAGGACAGAACTTTTCTTAAAAGCAACAATATCATTTATCCGTAGCTTAGAAAACGTGGTTTTTTTCAGATACACAATATCCTCATCAAGAAGTAGAGGATACATGCTATTGCCAAAGGATTTAATAGAAGAGAGTTTAGACTTAGATATCGTACCAATATAATCCATAACAGAACATATTATACGATTTTATTATTGAATATTTGCATCTGGACCAGTTTCCAGTCCAGGAAGGTGTGTGGAATAAGACTTATTATCTATACTCATTAACTCATTTAAAGCGGTTAGGTATGACAGTGCATCAGATTTTAATTTCTCAGGATTAGATGCTGATTCAATTATATTATTAAATCCTCCCCAAAATGATACAAGTGACGTTATTTGTCCTTGATTAGTATCTCTATTCTCTTTCCACCATTGTACTAATTTCCAATATTGAACTTGGTCACTGGCAATAATCCACATTTGAGCGAATAAATCCGCACTATTTTCAAATCTAGAGTTACTTTCTTGATTTGGCTCTTTTTGCCCCTTGGTAAAATAATTGCTTTTTACCCTTAGAGCTTCAAGGTAAGGAGGGTAAGTAGCAATTTTTCCATCACTTATACTTCCTCCATCAGCGATAATTTGTTCATTTTTTGTACGAGCATTAAAAAGACCCTGAAAATTATTTCCACCTGCGCTTACGAATACAATTTTTCCAGTTATATAGTCAACTATTTGATT
>DATDVH010000067.1:0-14380 GCA_035290045.1 Patescibacteria group bacterium
CAATATTTAAAGATCGTGGATGAAGCAATGCGTCATCAAGCGCTTCTTTTGTAATCTCATGAAATACTATTCGCTGAAGCTTATTCTTTTTTTTAATGGTGCTTTTTGGCCATTTCTCCGTAATGTATCCCAAAAGATAGGCAATATGATACGATATTGCTTCTCCTTCACGATCCGAATCAGTAGCTAATATGATGTTTTCTGCTTTTTTCGCATAGTACTTGATGCGATTGATGACATCTAATCGCTTTTTTACTATTTCGTATGAAGGCGCAAAATCTTTTGCCAAATCAAGTGACATTTTCTCCTCTGGCAGATCACGAACATGTCCAAGCGTCGCCTCCACATGATATTCGCCTTTTTTAAGAAATTTGTTGAAGGTATTTGCTTTTGTCGGTGATTCTACAATAATCAGTTTCATGATTGGAGTATCTTAATGAAAATTGGGGAAAAATACAAGAAGAAATAAATATGCTTCATTCATTATTGAAAAGGGTTTAATTAACAACAAAATCAGAACCTATTTTGAGCGGAGCTATCATACTCGGATGCGGCGGAATTCCCTCATCATAGCTCCTTTTCGCCACACCCTCGTTTCCGACAGCGATTTTTTCGGCGAGTTTTTCTAACTATAAAAATAGATTTGGTCCAAAACCAAAATTACTTGCAATGCTCTGTCTTTGGTATATTGATCTGGTTCCGCAACTCCATGACTTGAAGCATTTCGAGACATATCGACACTTCCAGTTTCAACATTGAAATTTGCGAAAACTACATCCTGCAAATATTTTAGAAAAGGCAACGGCAGTAATAAAGAGTGATCGGAGACAGATTTGGTTTTTGCCTTTTCAACAATATGCGAGATAAGGTCTGACGATTTAACACCGTCGCCTTTTCCGGTTTCAGAATGGTAAAGTTTTCGCAAAATGCCATCAATCTCTGTCCATAGATTTTTTATACAATTCACAAATCCATCTTGATTGTTTTGTAAATAAGCGTTTACGCCCGCCTCAATTAAAGATTTCTTATCAGAAAAAATTTGATTTTTCCACCATTTTTCCGTTATTTTCTTTATTCGTTCATCGTTGAAGCTATCAACAATTGCTTTAATTTTGTTTTCAAAATCAAATTTACTCTGATATGCTTCGCTCAACTTCTTATATACACCAGCAAGAATTTCAACAAAAGGAAACCAGCCGTCTTTCATCATCTCGACGAATTGCGTCTCTGACTCCAAAACCTTATAAACATGATAAAAAGAAAGATAGCGACGTAAATCGCCAATGGACAACTCCATTTTTTCTATGTCTAATTTCTCTGTGGCTATTGGTTGTGCCGTTCCGACTGGTTGTGAGCGTGAAGTAAAATCAAAGAATAATCCAAATCGCCAACCGACTTTGAAACAATAAATAACTTTGTCGGTATCAACAATTTCTATATCTTGAAATTTTACTTTTCGAATATCTGCAATATCCCCTTGATATACGTATCCTGCTTTTATATCCCTTTTTGCCCTAATTTCAACAAGAACACCGAAGTCATTCACATATAAATCTGCACTTAAATCTTGATGTATAATCACTAAAAATTGATAAACGCCGTCTACTTGAATTCTGCTTTTATTAAAAAAAATATTTGAGAATGACTCGGAATACTGATAAAATTCCAAATTGTCAGAAGTTAATAATGCACGCGTTAAAATTTTGACTGGTTCTCCTCCCTTGGCATTTTCCGCCGCAAATCCGGATAAATCTTGAACATTGTAAAAATGAAATTTCATATATTTTTTAACACTTTTGACTTTCTATTTATTTTCTATTATACTAAAGCTATTAAAAGGAAATCAACATCTATGATCACTAAACGACAAAGAGAAGTTCTCAATTTCATCACTGGCTACCAAAATCGGAAGGGGTATGCTCCCTCTCTTGATGATATACGCAAAAGATTTAAACTTGCTTCCGTTTCAACGGCACATTTCCATGTCTCAAAGCTACATGATTTAGGATATCTATCGAAAGAAGAAAACAAACCCCGCTCAATTGATGTAGTAGATAGGGAGGCAATGGTTAGTATCCCTCTTTTGGGAACTATTGCCGCTGGTCAACCAATTGAAGCAATTCACAATACGGAAATGATCTCCGTTGCAAAAAATAAGCTTCCTCGATCATCGGAAGTTTATGCTCTCCGAGTTGTTGGAAATAGCATGATTGATGAAAATATCAACGATGGCGATGTCGTTCTCGTTAAGTATCAGAATACTGCGGAGAATGGACAGAAGGTAGTCGCTTTGATTGATAATCAGGAGGCAACGCTAAAAAAGTTTTATAGAGAAAAAGGACATATACGATTTCAGCCAGCAAATAAAAACATTGAACCAATTATAATAGATAAAGGTGTTCCAGTTGCAATTCAAGGAATTGTTTTAGATGTTATTATGTCTGAAAATCCAGAAATTGAAACGGAACAAAGACAAACAAAAATAGCCGAAAGTTCAACTCAATCATCATTACTTCCGCAGAAAAAAATTAAGATCGCGTATAAACCGACTAAAGACGCGGACGCTGTGCTTTTTCATGGTGATCGTCTCGATTTAATGCGTCAATTACCAGACAAGTCTGTAAAACTGGTTGTAACATCGCCGCCATATAATATCGGCAAGGAATACGAGAAACGAAAAGATTTAGATAGCTATCTTGCAGATCAGGAAAAAACAATCAAGGAGGCAATCAGAATTTTATCTAATGACGGAAGTATTTGCTGGCAGGTTGGAAATCATATTGCAAAAGACGGCGAGGTTTTTCCGCTTGATGCTTTGGTTTATGCAATTGGAAAAAAATTTGGCTTAAAATTAAGAAATCGGATTATTTGGCGTTTCGGCCATGGACTTCATTGCACAAAACGATTTTCAGGACGACATGAAACAATTGTTTGGTTCACAAAAAGCGATAACTATACATTCAATCTGGATCCGGTTCGTGTTCCTCAAAAATATCCAGGTAAAAGGAACTTTAAGAAAAATGAGAAATATGGGACTTTATCAGGAAATCCTCTGGGTAAAAATCCCGAGGATGTTTGGGATATTCCGAATGTAAAAAATAATCACCCTGAAAAAACAGATCATCCTTGCCAATTCCCGATTGAGCTTATCGAACGACTTGTTCTATCCATGACAAACTTAGGCGATGTAGTTCTTGATCCGTACCTTGGAGTAGGCAGTGCCGTATGCGCGGCAGTAATCCACAATCGCAAAGGATATGGTTCGGATATTATGAAAAATTATCTAAATATCGCCGAGAAACGCATAAAAGCCGTTGCAAACGGCACATTAAGTCGTCGCTTGATGGGAACTCCAGTCTATCAACCCACAAATGGAGTAAAACTTGCAGAATTACCGTACGAATTTAAGAAGGCGCGGGAATGTTTATTTGGGACCAGGTTTTGATCCGCGATATTTTCGTAACTTGATTGAGACGAGAGCATCTTTTTTGTTGTTCCTGAAAAGGTCTTTGAGTTTCTGCGCCTTTTCTTTTTCTTGATCGGTAAGACCGATTCCTATTACAAAAACGGGAATATCAATGTTGCTCTCGCCTCTGTTATTGAAATCAACGAGAAGCTGATCGAACGAGGAAACACCAGTGGACATTTGTTTCATCAATTCCTCCGCAGGGACAACTTCAATACCACACTCGATATAGCCAAGATTTTTGAAAATAATCAATTTGGAAAATATGTCATATCCCATAAATGCATATTTTCCGAACTGAATTTCCAAGCCCACCTTATTTTTCATTCCATCCATTTCACGAAAACGACCTCCACCAAAAGCGTGGCGTGGTTCTGCATATTCCTTTTTCTTATCATTTGCTTTTGCCGTCCAATGCTTCTTATGTAAAACAGTTTTCAAATAATGGTTCATATCGCGAGGAGAAAAAAGCAAGGCTCCTTTCATTGTTTTTTCTGCGCTCTCCTTGGTGAGACAAGTAGTAGCGTCAAGATTTTCAATCGCACCTAAAACCTCCGCCAATTCTTTGGGGTGTCTGACTTTGAGAAATTTCTCACCACTTTTGAACGAATATGTGTTGATAGCTTTCATATTAGATTTATTGCGAAATAACTTTTCGACATTTTTTGGGCTATTAGGATAATCCGAAAAATTGATATTTTTTAATTCATAATATGTCTATCTGTAGCCGGTGAGGGACTTGAACCCCCAACATTTGCGATGTAAACGCAACGCTCTGCCAATTGAGCTAACCGGCCTGTACTATGCGCCATTTGTGCCGCGGGAGAGACTTGAACTCTCACGGGTTGCCCCACAGCCTCCTCAAGACTGCGTGTATACCAATTTCACCACCGCGGCAAGATAAATTAAAAAATAAAATATAAAAAATTAAAAATTTCAGCGATACTTTTAACTTTTGACTTTTAACTTTTAATTTACTTTATTATATCAAACATCGCCCTACTGATCTATACGATCTTTTGAAGGACATAACCAAGGTGCTGATACGCGGCTTCTGTCAACACTCTGCCCTGTGTAGTTTTCTTGATAAAACCAATCTGAATAAGATACGGCTCAATAAAATCTTCTATAGTTTGTCTATCTTCAGAAAGTGATGCAGAAAGAGTAGATACGCCAACTGGACCGCCGCCAAATTTATCCGCAATTGCGCGAAGATATTCTTTGTCCATAAAGGTCAACCCAATAGTATCAATCTCCAAAATAGAAAATAACTGACGAATCACTTTCTCGTCTACTTTTTTATGCTTACCTACTTCATATAAATCGCGCGCTCGTTTTAATATACGATTGGCGAGACGGGGAGTCTTTCGCGACCTATCAGCGATCATCTGCGCAGATTTTTTATCAGTCGGAATCTTTAATATCTCAGCTGAACGAAGCACTATGTCAAGCATTTCCTCATCTGAGTAAAAATCAAGACGTAAAATCATACCAAACCGATCGCGTAAAGGAGCGGAAAGAAGTGCAACTCTTGTGGTAGCACCTATGATGGTGATACGAGGTATAGGAAGACGTACCGTACGCGCGGCAGGGCCTTTACCAATGACAATATCTAAAAAATACTCTTCCATCACCGGATACAATGTCTCCTCAACCGCTTTAGGCATGCGATGAATCTCGTCAACAAATAACACATCATTATCTTTAAGATTGGTGAGAATAGCCGCAAGATCGCCGCTTTTCTCAAGCGCAGGACCAGAAGTAATTTTAAGTTCTCCCTTTAATTCGTTTGCCAAAATATATGCAAGCGTTGTCTTCCCAATACCAGGAGGTCCATATAATAATATATGTTCTGCCACGCTTCCTCTTTTTAAGACCGCGTCAACGAACAATTGCAAAGACTGAATGATTTTTTTTTGACCAATATATTCACGAAGACTTTTAGGTCTTAACTGTGATTCGAGCGAAACGTTTTCACTTTTCATTTTTATATTTTATTTTCTATTTGTCATTATCTTTATTGCCTTTCTGATTTTATCTTCAACTGATATATTCTTATCAAGTTTTGATAATGCAGTTCGTCCAGCCTGTCTATCAAACCCAAGCGAGGCTAACGCGTCAATGACCGTGCTATCATCAGCAGAGAGAAGAAGCGAGGTGATATCCAATTCCTTACCCATTTTTGGTGATAATTCAAGAAGTATTTTGTGAGCAGATTTTTTACCTATTCCTGGAATATCACTCAAAAATTCTACATTATTGGTGAGTATGGCGTGAGACAATTCATCTGAATCCTTATGTGAGATGATAGTAAATGCTGATTTTGGACCAATTCCTGATACGTGGATAAGCATTTCAAAAATACGCTGTTGTTTTTTATCTTCAAACCCATACAAAGTAAGATTATCTTCTTTTACTTTAAGATAAGTATAAATTTCAATTTTTTCCCCGAATTTATGCAATGCAAGGACGCGTGGCGAGAGAAAAACAATATAACACACTCCTCCCGCAGTCTCAACTAATCCTTTATTTTCCTCAACTTCAACAAGTATCCCCTTTATTTTCCCTATCATAACTTTTAGCGTAAGTTTTTAACAAAATAGTAATTTTTTATTTTTAATATTTAATATTTTATTTTAACATCTGGTTCATCTGACAGTATGCCAATCCACATGCGATTGCATCAACTACATCATCTGGCTCTGGCATCTTCTCAAGACTCAGCAATAATCGTACCATTTTCTGTACGTTTTTTTTATCTGACCTTCCATATCCAGTCAGTATATATTTGATTTGGATAGGGGTAAGAAACTCAATCGGAATATCATACTGTGCGGCAAGAAGTAATAGTATCCCCTGCGACTGTGCGATTGATACTACAGTTTTTTGATTTGTGTTGAAAAAAAGTTGTTCTATAATAAGTATGTCAGGATGATGTTTTTTAAATAACGATGATATATCATCATAAATTTTCTTAATCCTTGCTGCAAGCTGAAAGTTTCTTTTAGTTATGATACATCCATAGTGTAATAATCTATGGGAAGATGAATTTTTATTGAAAAAAGCATAGCCTGTTCGTTCAATACCTGAGTCAGTGGAAAAAATAATCACGTCATGAGTATACCATAGGGTATGGTAGAATAAAACCATGACTACTTCCACCAACTCATCAGAGGATGATATCATACTTTCTCCATATACAAGTGCTCTTATTAATACCATCTCATCTATCAAAAAAGATACCAAGCCACATGACGCATCATTTATCACTGTTTCTCAAACTGTTTCTTTTTTTGCCTTTTTATATGAAAAAGTACGCAATGCAGTTGAATTCAGAGAAGAACATCTTATAAGAAGAGCGGCTATTGAACGTATATTAAAGCGCCGATTAGTACTGAATCCAGACGGACGAGGCGAAGGAGAGAATCTCACACGCGAATTGCTGTGGGCGCGGTATCTTACACATTCATCAATTACTCAAAAAGAAGTTGTTCTTATTCAGACAATTATTGATCATTATATATTTCTGAAAAAGAAAATCGTCTCTGGACGGCCATACAATACACGAATATTATTTTTGCGGTATTTGATGGACTTTTTGACCTGTGAGATTGAAGAAGAATTACATAAGGATGAGACCCAAAAAAAATCCGCCTATTTGTATTTTTTCTATCAGGTGCTGAAAAATAAAATTAGCATTAAGAAAATTCCTGATGGAATAAAAGATACATTTTTCTACATAGCATGCGAAAGCGGATTTGCAAAAAATGACACGGCATATACCCGATATCATTTATTTCGTCTTTCTCACCAATCATTGATTGAAAGCTCATTCTCTCAGCTTGAGGCTCTTGCGTCAAATTTCCCAGAGATATCTCATCATATTGGAAAAACAATATATAATGAATTTCAACTCAAGTTATCACAATTTACCCGTAAACAAGTTGCATCCTTTCGTATATTATTTGCAGTGATTGACCGAAACCCCGTAGCACTAAATAGCATTCTCACCAGCAAAAAAGAATTATGGAAAAAAGTAGACTTTATTTGTCGTGAAAAGTATCATGAAACAAGTAAAAAGTTGCGACGTGCCGCAGTACGAAGCGTCATTTATATTTTCCTTACTAAAATGCTTTTTATTCTTCTTTTAGAATATCCACTATCGCTCTATTTTTATAAGGAAGCACTTATTGCTCCATTGGTTGTCAATGCTCTTTTTCCTCCAATTCTGATGACTATGGTGGTATCCGTCGTTACTGTCCCATCTGAGAAGAATACGCGCAATATTTATAATCGTATTATTGATATATTAAATAAAGATCCCTCATTTGAAACGACAAAAACTCTCATCACTCATCAAACCACAACCAGACGGCCACTACTTATTTTCGGGTTTACTGTGTTTTATCTTTTTACTTTTGGCGTAACATTCACCCTTATTTATTATGCACTGGATTTTTTTAGGTTTACGTTAGTCAGCAAAACTATTTTTATATTTTTCTTAACAGTCGTCACTTTTTTTGCCTATAGAATAAGACAAACTGCGAGAGAATACACGCTTGAAGATAAGGGAAATATTCTGTCGCCGCTCATTGATTTTTTCTTTATGCCAATCGTATCCGTGGGAAAACTACTCAGTCAAGGCGTCGCAAAAATCAATATTTTTATTCTGATTTTTGATGTCCTTATTGAAGCACCATTTAAGTTGATTTTTGAAATCGTTGAAGAGTGGATAAACTTTATAAAGGCGAGGAAAGAAGAGATAGTGTAACATTCAATCATTACTTATCATTTTGATAAACGGGTGGAAAGTGCTTTTTCCCAACTCTCTTTCTCTACTGATTCCGACAAATTTAATCCTAATCTTTGATAGTAGGAAACAATCTGATTTCGTTTAAGCTCATTTTCTCTTGGAGGATCTATAACAAGATATTTAATACCTTCTTGAACACCGTATTGATCAAGAATTGGTTTTACAAAAAGATAATAACCAATATATTCAGGATTTGGTTTATCATAGGTTTTTTTTACTCGTAGGTATTCAGCGCAACCTTCATTGATAATTTTAAATTGCATTGATTTATTTTCATGATATGAAACATACTCACCATCATATTTAATCCAAAAAGGATTATTTTTCTCAATCATTTTTTGAACATATAAATGAGCTAATTCATGCTTAACAACAACTCTTTTGTTAGGATTAATAAGAATATCAAAATTTGAATTGTTTAAAATAACACTATCATTTGACGCACAACCTCCTAAACCAATACTTAATTTTTCAAATTGTAGTTTTGGCTTATATTCTAAGTCAACGCTCTTTTCTTCTAAATCATCAATGTAAGAAGGAAATTCTTTTTTAATTATGTTAAATTCATGTTCCTTGTACATCTCTAAACCTTTATAAATAAGAAGCATTGACGCCCCCACCAAAACACACGAAATCCCGTATTTTACATTCTCTGGTAATTTGCCTAACTTTAATTGCGATTGATAAGGTTGTCGTTCTTTCATATGGATATATTATACCCTATAATATATAAAAAGCAACTGGTTATCCAATATTGAAGAGTGGATAAACTTTATAAAGGCGCGGAAAGAGGAAATTGTGTAACACACATTGCAAACATAGCGCAATGATTTTGTTTTCAATACGCTTTATAAAAAATGTGTGTTGGCTTTCATAGGAGCTTGATTTATGACAGCAGTTGGATATATGAATAAGGCATCAACCCGTACAGAAAAGTGTGCTCCTGGATCATGTTGGAAATGAAATAAAGTTTCTTCACCTGTGCGAAGCTCTGGCTCTGATATAATACCAATCTTACTTCTGATATTATGTGAAAAAAATAACGCGTCCATAAATACTTTATCATCTTTTATACTTCGCGCGACACATTTACCTAATAAATTATGATCGCCTGCAATATAGAAGGCGAGAGGAGAGAGAAAAATACCATGACCATCAAATACAATATGAGTGAAAAAATGTCCACTCGTTATCAATCCCTGTTCGCGAGGGAAAAGAGCACATAATCTCTCAACCATGGGATATTTTGTATATCTTTCTTCATCTGACGGAGTCAAATTAAAAATTTGACGTTCTTTGTGCATAAAAAATAGATTATTTTTTTGCGTGGTGTATAAAAAAATATCTGAATAATCAGATATATCTTATCAAATCAAGATATATAAGTCAAATTAAACCAATCATATCTGATATAATTTATACATGATGAATACATACGCATTTAGAGAATAAATATGTCATTAAAAATCGGTATCATCGGACTGCCCAATGTCGGCAAATCAACGCTTTTTAACGCACTGTTGAAAAAGAGTGTAGCGGATGTCGCCAATTATCCTTTTTGTACTATAGAACCAAATGTCGGTATCGTAGAAGTACCTGACGAGCGATTGTCAAAACTCGCCACGATTGCCAAAACTGAAAAAATCATTCCTGCAGTAATTGAATTTTATGATATAGCTGGACTTGTTAAGGACGCCTCAAAAGGAGAGGGATTAGGAAACCAATTCTTATCTCATATCAGAGAGGTTTCAGCTGTAATCCATGTTGTACGACTTTTTGAAGATGTAGACATTGTCCATGTTGCTGATACATACGACCCCCACGATGATATTTCCACGATTGATACAGAGCTTACACTCGCGGATATTCAAACCCTTGAAAAACACAAAGAGCCAAAAATGAATGCTTCAAAAGAAGAATGTGCGATACACAACACTGTTTGTAAAGTCAAGAAAATATTGAATACAGGCATCCCCGTACGTAAGATACATCTTTCTGATGATGAAAAAGAACACATGCAATCTCTGCATCTTCTGACTATAAAACCAGTAATCTATCTATTCAACATTTCTGAAAATCAACTTGAACACAAAGAAGAAACTGAAAAAAAAATAAATGAGACGATAAACCATATTGATAAAGGCGCTCCGTGGTTATATCTGTGCGCCAAAATGGAAAACGATATAGTCAGTCTCCCTGCCGATGAACAACTCGCATATCTTCAATCATTTCATCTGAAAGAAGCAGGACTCACTAGACTAATCAAAAAAGCATACCAAACACTCGGGCTCATTTCCTTTTTGACTGCGGGAGAAAAAGAAGTTCGTGCATGGACAATCCACCTGGGCACAAAGGCACCACAATCTGCAGGAGTCATTCATTCTGACTTTGAAAAACACTTCATACGGGCTGATGTAATAGATTTTGAGGATTTTGTATCATGTAATGGATGGGTGTATGCACGAGAGCAAGGAAAGGTAAAAACTGTGGGTAAGAATTATATTATGAGAGAAGGAGAGGTAGTAGAATTTAAGGTGGGAATATAGTTGAAAAAATTTAATCAAATTTATAAGACGGCTGGCGAATTTGCTGTATAATAAAACAGTATGACCATAGACCGTCTCAAAAAAATCCTTTATTTTCCTCTCGCCTCTTATTTTCGCTTTTTTGCACGAATACGATTGAAAAAATGGCACCCTCGTATCATCGTCATCACCGGTTCATCAGGAAAAACAACACTCCTCCATCTTATTGAGTCGCAACTTCAAACCAAAGCTCTTTATTCGCATCATGCAAACAGTTCTTACGGCATACCTTTTCATATTTTAGGTCTTGAGCGAAAAACATTGGCTGTTTATGAATGGATCGGACTTTTTTTCAAGACTCCTTTTTACGCGTTTAAAAAATCTCCGAGGGAAAAGCTGTATGTCGTAGAAGCAGACTGTGATCGTCCGGGAGAGGGAAAATTTCTTGCAGAATTTTTGCGTCCTGAGGTTACTTTGTGGGTCAGTATATCAAAAACCCACAGTATGAATTTTGATGAATTAGTTACCACTGGAATTTTCAAAACCATTGAAGATGCAATCGCACACGAGTTTGGGTATTTCATTGAATATACCTCACATACAGTTATAGTAAACGCAGATTCACCCTATATCAACTCACAACTATCAAGAACAAAAATGGCAATTCAAAAAATACATAAAAAACAACTGTTAAACAATTATTCAGTTTCTCAATCAACGACCACCTTTACCATAAACCACAAAAAATGTAAGTTTTCATATCTTCTTCCCGAAACTGCTGTGTATGGAATCACTCTGTGTTTATCACTGATGAAATACCTCAGAGAACCTATTGACGATTCATTTTCACATTTTACACTGCCTCCGGGCAGAAGCTCGCGCTTTAAGGGAATTCGCGATACCACTATTATAGATAGCACCTATAATGCAAATCTGTCCTCAATGACTACCATACTTGAACTGTTTGAGAAACTTCCTCTTACTAAAAAATGGATCATCGCAGGCGATATGCTTGAGCAAGGAAAAAGCGAAAAAGAGGAACATGAGAAACTTGCACATATACTTTCTCAAAATTGCTGTGAACGAATTATTTTGATGGGAAAACGGGTCAGTCAATACACTTTTCCACTTCTTAATAAGAAAAAGACTATACCTACCGTTGCCTTTCAAACTCCCATTGAAGTTTTGCAGTACCTTCAAAAAAATATTATAGGAGGGGAGACATTACTTTTTAAGGGAGCTCGATTTTTGGAAGGGGTGATTGAAAATTTACTTGAAAATAAAAAACAAGTCAGTCAACTCGTCAGACGAGAAAAAGTGTGGGAAAAAAGGCGAAAACAATGGGGATTATGAAAAAAATTATTATAGTCCACGGTTGGACCTATTCACTCTATAAATGGAATCTTTTTATGGATCGGCTGAAAAAGGATGCTGTGTCAGTCACACTGCTTAAAATTCCAGGATTGACTGCTCCTCTACATACTCCATGGACTTTGAGCGACTATGTGCTATGGCTTAAAAAAATCATAGATCAGGAAAAGTGTAAAATCATTTTGATCGGACATTCCAACGGAGGACGAATAGCTGGAGCTTTTTCCGCTCAATATCCAGAGAAAATAGCTCATCTTATATTGATAGACAGCGCAGGGATAATAGAGCAAAACATTATTGGACGTTTAAGACGATGGTTTTTCAAACTACTTACAAACATTGGAAAAAAACTTCCTTTATACGAGAAACCCCGTTCCTTTTTACAAAAACTTGCACAATCGTCTGATTACCACTACGCAACCCCGATCATGCGCCACACCATGATTAACCTTATCTCAACTGACTGTGCGCCGTATTTTTCAAAAATCACTATTCCAACTCTTATTATTTGGGGTGAAAAAGATAGTATAACCCCCATTACATATGGAAAAAAAATACAGAGACTGATCCCGCATTCTACGCTTTCAGTGATTAAATTATCAAAACATTCTCCGTATTATACGCATACAGAAGAAGTCTACAAAATAATTAAAAAGATATATTAAAAAGATATTATGACTATTTTTAACTCACTTGGCTCAAACTATACGTTTCGCTTTGTATTACATGCACTTTTTACCAGAAATAAAAAACACTATACGAATAAACTCATTGAGTATCTTGAAAAAAAATATCAAGGTAAAGCACATCTTCTCTATAAAGCTCGTAATGCAATCACGGTCGCTCTTCATATTCTGCGATTACCAAAAAATTCTTTTATCGCCATCAATGGATTTACGTGTTATGCAGTATATGAGGCTATAATAAAAGCAGGACACAAACCATATTACCTTGATATTGATGAAGACCTTAATTTCTCAGCAAGAACTCTGGAACAAGCGCTTTTGAAAAATACCCCAATCAGAGCAGTGATAATCCAAAATACTCTTGGTATTCCCTGCGATATTGAAAAAATATCCGCTCTGTGTAAAAAATACCAGTGCTTCCTCATGGAAGACCTTGCTCACAGCGCAGGAACAGTATATAACAATGGACAAAAAGCAGGCACTGTCGGAGACTGTACTATACTTTCATTTGGCATGGATAAAATCATAGATTCTGTATCAGGCGGAGCGCTCATCATCAGAATGAAAATACCCACGTATTCGTATACACTTGAAAAAGTACCCTTCAAACAACAGATAAAGGATCGTCTGTATCCACTTTTCACATTTTTAATAAGAAAATCATACTTCTTTTTACTCGGAAAAATTATACATACGATATTGAAAAATCTTTGCTTACTCAACACGCCTATGGAATCGCTTTCCGAAAAATCATTACCTGCTCTTCCTTCTTGGCAGTGTCATCTAACGTATGAACAATTAACACAGCTTGAAAATAATCTACAGCATAGAAGGACAATCGCAACAATTTACTCAGAAAAAATAAATCCTTTTTTACAATCCAAAAAAATTATCGGTCGTATCCCTCAATCAACAAACCTCCGCTTTCCTGCTTTTACAAAGAGGAGAGAGAACCTCATCGCTTATCTTAGGCAAAACAACGTTTATATATCAGACATATGGTACGACGACGCGCCCATTCAATGTCCGAAGGCTGAAAAAATAGCACATCGTATCATCAATCTTCCTACACACCAAGCTCTATCAGAAAAACAAGCGTTACACATTGCATTACTTATCAACAGATGGGTAACATCATAGTGCAATCTATTACCGAAAAAAATGAATGGGAAAAGTGTATGTCCCTATACCCAGAATCAAACTTTCTTCATTCATGGTATTGGGGAGTATTCCACGAATCTCTTGGACATGACGTACGCCGTGTAGGATTTTATGAGCATAATAAACTAATCGGCAGTATGCTTTCAATCGTAGAAAAAGCCAAAAGAGGAACTTATCTGACTGTTCCAGCAGGCCCCCTGATCAATTGGGATGATAAAGATACGGTCAACTCATTTGTTCAGACAATAATAGAACAAGCACGTGAAAGCACGGCAGTATTTGTGCGAGTGCGGCCTCAACTGATCAATAATGAAATTTCACAAAGATTATTCAAACAATATAAATTTATAAAAGCCCC
>DATDVH010000068.1:0-7021 GCA_035290045.1 Patescibacteria group bacterium
ATCATTACTCAAAATACAACATATCATGCTCCTCACTGTCTTATTACTCATTCTTTAGACGAGGCGATCCGTATTGCAAAAGAAAAAGAAAATGAAGAGATATTTGTCATCGGCGGAGGACAAATATATCAACAGACAATCACATACTCAGATAAATTATATCTTACTATTGTAAAGGAAACATACGACGCCGACACTTTTTTTCCAGATTATGCTGAATTTAAAAAAATTCTTCATACAGAAAATCATACATCGGATCTCTATACATACACATTTTTATAATTGGAAAAATGACTCCCTCATGTCAATCCACACATACTCTGATGCGCAAAAATATCTTGAGTCCTTGATCCCAAACGCACAGAATAAACGATATACCAACATGCGGCTTGAGCGGATTGAACATATTCTGAGATTGATAAACAATCCACATCACTCATTTCAAAGTATCCACGTCGGCGGCACATCGGGCAAAGGATCAACCGCATATCTCATATCACGTCTATTGACTACCGCAGGCTACAAAATTGGACTACATATTTCTCCTCACTTACAAACTGTCAACGAAAGAATGCAGATCAACAATCAGCCCATCTCAAATCAAGAATTTACAGATTTGGTAAATTGGATTAAACCGTATGTTG
This sequence comes from Patescibacteria group bacterium, assembly GCA_035290045.1. Lineage (GTDB taxonomy): Bacteria > Patescibacteriota > Microgenomatia > UBA1406 > HO2-37-13b > DATDVH01. The sequence goes on from DATDVH010000068.1 coordinate 645, forward strand.
ACAAAGTAGAGGAGAACAATCTATATGGCACGCCGTCATATTTTGAAGTATTAGTCGCCCTCAGTTTTGAGTATTTTAAGAGAAAGAAAGTTGATCTCGCAGTCATTGAAGTAGGATTAGGAGGCACGCTTGACGCAACAAACGTCATCAATCCACTGATTGCAATCATCACAAATGTATCCCTTGATCATATTGAAATATTAGGTGATACGATTGAAAAAATCGCTGAAGATAAATCTGGAATTATCAAAAACAACTCTTTAGTCATCACTGGCGCAACACAAAAGACAGTGATTGACAGTATCAAAAAAAAATGTTTTGAAAAAAATGCTTCTCTTGTGATAGTTGATACAGACGCACGTTATCAGATAAAGAAATCTACGATAAACGGTTCGCTTTTTGATCTACAGACAAACAATTGTCAATATCACGATCTCAAACTTTCTCTTCTCGGACGTCATCAAGTGAAAAATGCGATATGTGCGATTCTCGCTGTTGAAAGTTTAGAAAAATATCAGTTTACTATAGATGAAAAACATATACGTCGTGCATTTTCCACTGCTTTTTTTGCCGGAAGAATGGAAATAGTCAGACATAATCCTACCATCATTCTTGACGGAGCGCATAATCCCGCGAAAATGAACGCATTAGCCGAGGCAATGCACGAGCTTTTTCATCAAAAAGTCATCGTAGTTATAGGATTTAAACAAAAAAAAGACAGTGATGGGATGATCTCTGCTCTTTTACCCATCGTTCATCGTTTTATCATCACGACATTTTCAACCATGACCGATACGGGAAAAAATCTATCAACACATCCGCTGAAGATTGCAAAAATAGTAGAAAAACACGCTCCCTCTTTGCCCTATATTCACATGCCAACTGCTACTGCCGCAATAGAATATATCCTCAAACAATCAGACCCGAATGATATCATTCTCATCACCGGTTCATTGTATCTTGTCGGGGAAATACGAAGTATACTTAAAAACAAATCTTAGATTTTCTTCTCAATCTCCAGTAACTTTTTAGGAGTAAAGTATTTATGTTTCCAACTATAATCAACCTGCAGACAATCAACGACATTAAAATTATTTTTTATGGCGTCGTCAAATTCATGATACACCATAAAATTACCAATCCCTGGAAATCTCTCTACATCATTTGCTCCACCTATCAACATATAATATCTATCATTATAGTGCGCTATAAGATCAACTGCCGCAAGATAATCACGGATAAAAACTTTAATCAATGTGCAAGTATACAGTCCGCTATTTTTAAGAATAGCACGTCCTGCATCAACATCTTCTTTATATCTAAAATCACTCTTTTCTTCACCGCTAAATCTTTGAAGAGAAAGTCTGACGATATCGCCAAATTCATCTGAATATTTTTTTCCATCAGTGATCTCAATTCTGGGGTTTAGATTTTTAATCGTATAATAATCTCGCCTTAAATTATAGCGATGCTTTTTCTTTAGTGTCTGAAGATATTCTTCTATATGTGAAAAAGAGCTGATATCACTCACATACTTATCTTTATCCCTGCGCACCTCAATCTCTTCAATAATGGTATGAGGAACAGTCTCAAGAGTATTAAGGTACATTGATTTGGGGATAAGTCGTAATAATACATTGATAAAATCTTCATCTTTTACCATAAACATATTATCCTCCATCCATTCACTTCCAAACCATTCAAATCTTTTCTTATCAGTATCAAACCACAATGGTAAAAGAGCAAGAGGAGTACGAGATTCGTAGATAGTATAAAAATAAGGAATACAATGATATCCTTCCCACCATGCATATCTGAAATCCCACAAATCAAAAAGTGATTGTTTTGGAGAAAAAATATTCCAAAGACGTTCGCACTCTTCAATATGTGAGTGAACTTTCAAATGAAGACCATGAATGATTTTTGATAATCCGTTTTGATAAAAAATTTTATTTGATGGAGTTTTGGGTAATAAATAGGGAAGTGGTATTGATTGAGTTTTGATTTTTGGGTTGTCCTTTATATCATATAAAAACATTATATATTTTTTATAAAGAATCTACTGTTATTTGTCAAGTAGTAAAAAAATGAAACATTCAATAAGATTGATAGGATAATCTAAATGAATTTTAGATTTCTGAAGTTTTTTTTAAAAAATATTCATCATTTTTATCTTCTATGTCGTATCCTAATTTTTCAATTTTTTTTCGCACTATATCAGCATTGATAAATTCTTTTTTTTGGCGCGCATTTTTTCTTTGTTCTGCAAGAAAAATAATTTTATCTGGAATTTTTTCATCATCTATAGCAGTCAGTGAAAGACCTAATACACGATCAAATTCAAGGAGTAATTCATATTTGTCACTTGAGGGAATATTTGATTTAATCAATTCATACATGACTGAGAGTGCGATCGGAGTCTGTAAATCATAAGACAACGCAGTATTGAATCGAGATCTATACTCATCTATATCACTCAGTTTTTCCTCAGACAAACTTTGACGGTTCGTTTGTTTTCTCAAAATAGAAACGGTATCCAGCAAACGTTTATAGCCAGTATGTGCACTCCATAAAGCAGACCATGTACAATTCATCTGTGTCCGATAATGGCTCTGCAAAAAAAGATACCGAAGTGCCAACGGGTGAATACCTTTTTTTTTAATATCATCAATCGTATAAAAATTATTGAGCGATTTACTCATTTTTTTGCCCTCAACTAATAAAAACTCGCCGTGAAACCAATATCGTACAAATAGTTTTCCTGTCGCTCCCTCAGATTGTGCGATCTCGTTTTCATGATGGATAGGAATAAGATCAATTCCTCCCGCATGAATATCTATAGTATCACCAAAGTATTGCATACTCATTGCCGAACATTCAATATGCCACCCGGGAAACCCTGATCCCCATGGGGAATCCCACTGCATCACATGATGGGCAAATCTTCCCACTCGCTTGAACCACAACACAAAATCTTCAGGATTTTTTTTGGCAGGGTCAACGACGATCTCTGCTCGAGCGCCAATCAGTTTCTCATCCTTATTTTGTGTAGTAAGTACGCCATATTTTTGAAACGCTTCAGTATCAAAATAGACTGCCTGATCTGTCTCGTATGTAAGATGTTTTGCGTGCAAACGCGTAATCAAATCAATCATTGCAGGGATATGCTCTGTCGCACGACACACAATATCAGGACGAAGTATATTCAATTGATCAACAGCATTAAAAAAATAGTCAGTAAAATAACGTGCCGCTTCCCAGACGCTTTTTTTTTGTTTTTGTGCGCCCTTTTCTAATTTGTCTTCACCAGTATCAACATCTCCCGTCAGATGCCCAACATCAGTAATATTCATCACGTGTTTGACTTTGTAATTGTTATATATAAGAACACGTCTCAAAATATCATTATTAGTATAGGTTCGCAGATTGCCAATGTGCACATAATCATAGACAGTAGGACCACAGGTGTAAAAAGAGACGTTCGGAGCATCAAGAGGAATGAATTCTTCTATTTTTTTTGAGATGGTATTGTATAAGCGCATAGTGCTATTATTATATAAAAAAATTGAGAGACAATCATTGATCCGCGAAAAAGCAAAACAATCACCGAAAAGACTGTCCCAACCAAACGTAAAGGAGGAAGTTCATACGGATGAACAAACCATAATCGCCATAGAGCGCTTTCTACAACTACTGCACGAATGATAAGGAGAACAAGCGCAAGATACCCCATACGAAGAATACGACGCCAAGTATGTACTCCCAGACGCATCATCATGGAACGAGTAGAAATTATCGCCATCACTGCGAAAATACCCAACGCAATACCTCCAAAAATGATATCAACTGACCAAAAATAATAAGATAATCCAAAAATATATTTTTGGGGATGTAGAATCGCAAGAATAATCGCATACAACAAAGCACCCCAAAAACCAACCAATCCAAAATATTTTCTATATGCAATCTTTCTGTCTAAAAAATCAAAATAATAACAGAAACCAGAAAAGGCAAAAGAAGTACCAATCATAATACTTGCAGTACCCGCAAGAGCTTCATTAAGAAATGATACAGTGAGATATTTATTTTGTATAAGAAGATATTCTACCAAAAGTATATAAATAATAGCCGCACAAAGAAAAGAATGAATCCATAAAGTATGTCTGACTGATTTCGCAAAAATATCAGCAGTATTATTTTTTGTATTCATGAGAAAAGTATCAACGTACTTGTTGCGATATACTATAATAATAGCATACTATGCCAGAAAAAAAACTTTGTTTTGGTGTAAAAAATATACCTGATGAAGAATATGGGAATTGTATCGTAAATCATATACCTCCTGAAAAAGTTAGCTACGGAAACATACTTTTTCCCGATCCCATGAATAAAATAGACCCATTAGATGCTTTTGATGAAGCGAGACAAAAAGCATGGATACAATTTCATCCCTATGAGATTGCACTCCTTGAGAGGGAAGCAGCCACCTTCACACAATATTTTGAAAAAACTCTGCCAAACCAATCTCCTACACAACGAGGAAAGAAATTGAGAGAATTTTACCATATCATCAACACCATGAATAAGGTCTTACTGCATTGGACAGGTATAACCCACGATCCTTCTCATACACGAATAGTAAATACTCAACAGGAAGCAACGATTAAAAATTTAACTACTCAAGTGTCTGAAGATAAAAAACCAACATGTGCCGCACCATGGTATGTGCCTACTGATTTTCCTCAACCGTATTATATCAACAGCACTCTTTTCTATACAGAAGAGGATATAAAAAAACATCTGACCTATATAAACTTTAACCCAGTACAAGCTTCTGTCATTTCTCTCTACCAAAAAGCAAAGAAAAGGGGAGTTGATCCCTCACGGAGCTTAAGCTTTCAAAATATATATATCTCTTGTCTTTCAGGTTATATGAACGGGGTCAAAATGCTGTATAAAACATTCATCATGGGTGAACTCATAAAAGAGATTGACATAAAAAGCGAAAACATTCATCTACTTCTTGAGGAATATGCTAACCAAATTACTGACGATGCTCTTACAACATATATTCAAAGACCTGGAATAGTTTTGCCGCTTCAAACCGTGATCAGTGTTCAAAAAACTCATAATACTTTTTTTTCAGATACTGATGAAGTAAAAGAAGTTTTGACTTATCAAACAATTCAATCTGGCAAGAAGAAAAAATATGATGCGATAGCACAATATCAGGCAGATCAGGAATTAGGCTCTGAATCAAGACCCATGAGTAAAAAATATCAAACAACTAATGGCGTGCTAAAAAAACTGACTGCTCTTGGATATGATTTTTCAGCGTCCACCAAACGCGGCTTTGCGCGCATCACCGATCAACAAACAAATGACGAAATAGACTGTGAACTTGATGTTATCGTATACGAAGGTAATCAAGCTACATGGAAAAAAGTATGGGATGATATGAAAAGTGGAGTGATGGATGAAGTATTGAGCAATTTTTAATACCCACACGAACGCCATAAGCCGCGCTTTCCTTGCATTGCTTCCTGTTGAGCTTTTGTAAATAAATAGTGGTATTTTATATCAGGAGGAAATGAATAGGCATACGCAAAACCTTGTTTGACTAATTCTGCATTAACCAGCATATCATCAATCCATACATACCGCAAAAGCCGATGATATTTGTCTCTGTCCACGACATCTTTCTCCAACCGCACCATCTTTCCCTCAACTAACTCCTTATTTCTACGAAACCCTTCCTTTCCAATACATTCAACAGATTTTCGCGGATCAACCGTCTCCGGCGCATCAATACCAATATATCGCACCATCTCACCTCCCTTAATTTTGATCGTATCCCCATCAATCACCTGAATAACTTTTACCATATTTTCCTCTGATAATGGAATATATGATACAGAGCTTTTTCTTAATACAATACTCACAAAAAGTGACAAAATAATTCCAACTAAAATAAAGATTTTAACAAATCCATTAACCTTTATACTTTTAATATTCATCATACTTTGTCTAAATTACTGAACGCAGTACGACTTTTTTTGAACGAAATCCCTAATTGCCACGCTTCGCGCGGCAGGAACGAAGCCTGACGCTCAGGCAGGCAAAAATTCCTTCCCTCCAAACCCTTCTTCCGCCGCGCCATCGCGGGAATGATTCTTTTTTTATTTTTTATCAAAAACTGGAAACGGATAAGACGTTGCTACCTTATCATATAGCTCGACCTTAATCTAATAAACCCTTGCTTTTGAAAAATTCAAAAATTCAAATTATTGATTGTTTAACAACTTGTATTTCTTTTTATCAAGTAGCTTTACGTCGCCTTTATTCTTCCAAATTTCCTTAAAATCTTTGTTTCTCAT
>DATDVH010000069.1:0-4785 GCA_035290045.1 Patescibacteria group bacterium
TAATTTTGGAAATGGTCACGGATGCGGACACGATCATGGCGATGGCACGCATGAAAAAGACAAGTCACCACTTGAAATTTTGAAAGAACGCTACGCCAAAGGCGAGATTGATAAAAAAGAATTTGAGGATAAGAAAAAAGATTTAAGTTAAAGAAACAACAAGCCCGCCTGAATTTCGCCAAAAAAGAAAGCCGAAGCCCGCGCGGATTCCTCCCCAGACCTCTCCTTCGTGCGGGCGAGTCCGAATTCCGCACCCCGCCACCATTGCCCCAGAAAAATGAGGCGGGGTGCGGTCAGGAGTTCCGTTCAAAAAAGGTTCGCGCAAATGATATAATGGCTCCGCCAAATTTTATTTACCAAGGGGGTGAAAATTATATGAAAAATTTTATTATTATTCTTGTTATTATTGCCGTTCTTTTTATTGGATACAAAACCATTTCTAAAAAAAACATTGAGACAATCAAACAAACATCTATTGATGCAGAGGTAGAAAAACAAAACAGCGAACAACAAAATACTCCTAGTGAAACACCATCTGCCATGCAAAAAAATGAGACAAAAACCAAGCAAAAAACAATACAATACACTGCAAATGGCTTTGAACCAAACTCTATAACTATCTCGGTTGGAGAAACGGTAGTATTTGTCAACAACGGTGATAAATTTCTGTGGGTCGCATCAAATCCACATCCTGAGCATACTAACTTATCAGTATTTGACCAAAAAGAAGGGATGGAAAAAGGAAAAAGCTATTCGTATGTTTTTGAGAAAAAGGGAACATGGGGGTATCATAACCATCTTTCAGCACGAGACGAAGGAATAATTATAGTTGAATAAAAAAATAAAAATAGTTTTTCAATACTCCTCTCTGTAAAAACGGGGGGAGTATTTTTTTATATAGTAATTATGTGGTTGACAGGTGGATAACATTTGATTATTATGTGGATAACTTATCCACATAGTATGAACGACCTTTGGCTTTCCTTTATCACAGATCTTTCTCATAAAAATTTTTCTCCCTTCCTTATTCCTCTTTTAAAAAAAATGCGCCTTATTGATTCGTCACACAACATCATAACTCTCTCATGTGAAAATAGAGGTATGATAATCTTTCTTGAAACAAAAAAAAAAGAACTTGAAGAAAAGTTTTCTCAACACATTGGAAAGAAAATCACCATATCTTTTGTCATTAAAGAAAAAAAACGGGTAGACACCATAGAGACCCCATTGCTTGATTTTCATAAAAAAACCGCTTTGAGTTTGGAAGAATCCATAGGAAAAGCTGGATTACAACCGCGCTTTACCTTTGAAAATTTTGCAGTCTCATCAACCAATCAAATAGCATACACAGCGGCTCAAGCAGTCGCTGAAAAAATTGGTGTCTCATACAATCCTCTTTTTATCTACGGTGGTGTGGGGGTTGGTAAAACTCACCTCACGCATGCTATCGGAATAACTATTCTTAAAAAAGACCCATCTAAAAAAATACGGTACTGTACATCCGAAGAATTTACAAATGATTTAATAGAACTTATCAGAGCAAAAAATACGTCAAATTTTAGAAAGAAATACCGCTTTCTTTCTGTGCTTTTTATTGATGATATTCAATTTGTTGCGGGGAAAAATTATATTCAAGAAGAACTCTACCACACATTCAACACCATTATCAAACATGGTGGACAAATCGTATTAACATCAGATAAGCCGCCAAAGGAAATAAGCAGATTAGAAGACAGATTACGATCTCGTTTTTCAGGCGGGCTCATCATTGACATACAAAAACCAGACGTAGAGCTCCGTACTGCAATTCTTCTTATTAAAGCACAAGAGCGCAATATTGAATTAGATATAGAGGCCGCAAAACTTATAGCAGAGCAGGTTGATGATGCACGAGAACTTGAGGGAAAATTACTCAGCACCTATGCTCATCTTGCTAAAAATAATGAAAAAATTACTACCGAGATTGTCAGAGGTGAGATAATCCAAAAAAATAAAAAACTAATTGCCAAAAAAACTCCCCATGAAATAATTAAAATAATATGCTCATATTATGACATAAGAGCATCGCATATAAGAGGATCATCCCGTCAAGAAAAAATAGCCTTTCCTCGTCAGATAATTATGTATATTCTGCGCACCTTATTCAAAACAAAATTTGAAGACATTGCCTTTATATTAAAAAGAAAAGATCACACAACAATCATTCATGGGGTCAACAAAATAACACAACTTTCTTTAAAAAATCCAATTTTCAAAGAAGAGATTGATAGAATAATCAATTCTATAACATCATCAACATAATATGCACACGCTATAAACAAAAAAAATTTTTTATTTATAGCATTGAGAAAATCTATTGAAAAAAATTATTTCCTCTTGTACACTTATACACAAACACTACAACTACTATTTTATATATGAAAATAACCATATCAAAACAAATATTTCAAGAAAAAATAAACCGTGCTTCACGTTTTTCTTTTACAAAAGTTTCATCATCCTCATTTTTACACGGTGGTTTATTAAAATTTCATAAAAATAGACTTGAAATAACCACAACTAATCTGAATGATTTTTTTTACACATCAGTTCCAATTGAAAAAGTAGAAAAACATGAATGCGTCGTAGATATTAAAAAAATAGGTGAGTTTTTAAGTTTCATTTCTTCAGATGATCTTATTCTTGAGATAAAAGATACGATTCTTTTGATTAGCAGTGATAAAACCACCGGTTCATTTCCTTTGATCTCTTCAGAAGATTTCCCCAAACTCCCATCAATAGAGGGAAGAGAATATTCTTTTCAAAAAGATTTTTTTGACACTATTCTTCCATTAGTTCTTTTTGCAACATCTTCTGATGAAGCCCGTCCTATTTTAACAGGTGTTAATTTCTCATTTCGTGACGGACAAAAATATATTGCGGCGACTGATGGATTTCGTCTCTCTCTTTATATACAGGAAGAAAAAAATCCGTTTCCAGAGATCACCATATCTTCTCAGGTGTTATCAGAATTGATGAGAATGAAATTAAAAACAATTAAGATGACGTGTTCTGAAAAAGAAAAAATAGTAGTTTTTTCACACAACGAAGATCATATATTTTCCCGTATTATTGATGGAGATTTTCCTCCGTATGAAAAAGTGATTCCAACCGAATGCGTCACAAAAGTAGTCGTAAATAGGGAGCAGTTTTTACGTAATGTCAAACTATCTTCAGTGTTTGCTCGCGATTTTTCCCATATTATTCTGCTCCATTTACAAAAAGACGGCATTATGATTAAACCACGGACAAAAGAAGATGGAGGGACTGTTATTCATCAGATCGCAGAGATTGAGGGGCCAGAGCAGAAAATTGCATTTAACTATAAATTTGTGCTTGACTTTCTCAATGGAGCACAATCTGAGACTGTTATTTTTGAAATGGTGAAGAGCAGCGCTCCTTCAGTATTTAGGATACCCAATAAAAAAGATTTTCTTCATATTATCATGCCTGTTCGTACAGACGAGGAAGAAGAATTAGAGGGAAAGTAGTTTTTTTTCTTTTTCAGATGCAATAATCTTTATCCCTACGTGCGATTGACTTGCAAAAAAAAGCCCTTCACCGATGTCGCTTGAAAGCAAAATACGCCTTTCTCCGTTGGTTAATTTAAATACAGCACTTATTTTGTCAATTCCAGCAACTGATTGTTTGAGAAGAATTTGTAATGAAGAGTTGGTAACGATTGCAGTTCCTTCTTCTGTGCTGAGAAAATCTGCGGTATCTTGAGTGATTGTTGTCAGTCCAAGAAGATATTTTCTGGCACGTTTTGCAAAGCTAAAAAGATATACGGCTGAATCTTTATGTTTGATTAAATACCATGCCTCATCAATCACTAAAATTCTTTTTTTTCTTTCCTTTCGTATACGATTCCATACATAGTCAAGTATGATGTACATGACTACAGGGCGTATGTTTTCGTCTATGTCGCGTATCCCAAAGACAGTAAATGATTTTTTAAGGTCAAAATTGGATTGTTGATTGAATGCGCCTGAGGCAGAGCCTTTTACAAATTTCTCAAGGCGACTTGCAAGATCTGTTGATTCGTTTGTCTCCATCCCTAAAAAATTTTTATACAAATCCTCAAGTAGTGGCGGTGTATTTTTAAATGTATCTTTGTTTTGAGTGATTCCTTTTTGCTGATACGTGAGTACAAGAATGCGATCCAAAAGAGCGTCTTCTGACGGGGTCAAATCACCCATAATAACTTTGAAAAGGGAGTGGAGGTTCAATATTTTGTTTGCCAATTCATCAGGTTCTGGGTTTTGTGTGTTGAGTTCAAATGGATTGATTTTATACTTTGATGAGAGTGAGAATGAAACAAATTCTCCTCCACTCGTGGTCTCGGCAATAGACTTGTATTCGTTCTCAGGGTCAATAATGATGACATCAACTCCCATCATCAAGAGGCGTGTCGCCTCAAGTTTTACCAAAAAACTTTTTCCACTTCCTGATTTGCCTAATATCACCGAGTTGGCATTTTCAAGGGTGAATCGGTCAAAAATAATAAGACTACCATCATGTTGATTGATTCCATAGAGTATGCCTTCGTTTGCTGTGAGCGATGCTGTGGAAAAAGGAAAGGTGGTGGCAAGTGAGGTGGTGTCCATATTGCGAGAGAGTGAGAGTTTGTCAGTAAAAAGGGGAAGTGTTGATTTCAAACCTTCCTCCATCTCAAGTGTTGCGTGTTTTGCGATAATAAGAAGCGACGAGAGAAGCGAGTTTACTTCTTTTGTGACGGATGTCAAT
>DATDVH010000070.1:0-30310 GCA_035290045.1 Patescibacteria group bacterium
ATCATCAAAATTGCCTGAAAGCAATGTGTCAAGATTGATCTCATCACCGACTGCATGAGGAAGTCTGTCTACATAAATATCATCATTTTCTTTGACTAAGTATTGTTTCCCACCTGTTTTTACTACTGCCATCTTCATACATGATAGTATACATAATTCATCATAAAATAACAATGGAAAATTCTCATAAAAAAATAGCATCTTATAGAGACATTGCCAAACCAAAAAGCATCATGGTGCTCACGATGGATGACCCGCCATAAGAGATCAGAAGTAAAGGAATCCCTGCAATAGGAAGAAGCCCAAGATTCATCCCAATATTAATACTCACATGAGCAATTAAATATATAAGAGAGCTTGTCAAGAATAAAAAATTAAAACTGCCTTTCTGACTGCGTTGTATTTTTTGTATTAGACGATACGCGATAATACCATACAGAACAATAACAATGATTCCTCCTATGAAACCAAACTGTTCAACAAGAGAAGCATATGCAAAATCAGTAGCATTTTCAGGTAAGAAAAGAAAACGAGACTGTGTCCCTTGTCCCAATCCTCTACCAAAAAACCCTCCTGAACCAATCGTAATGATAGATTGAATAAGGTTATAAGAAATGCCATCCGGGTCAGCCGAGGGTTCAATAAAACTCACAATTCGGTTCTTTTGATACTCTGCAAGAAAATGCCATACAAGGGGAGTGACACTCAAGAAAAAAATGGCAGAATACAAAAAATATTTTGGGGGAAAACGAGAAAAAAAAATTATACTCACATATATTAAGAGATATACGATTGAAGACCCGAGATCTGGCTGCATAAACACTATAAAAATGGGAGGAATAAAAATCAAAAAACTTATCATTATTTTTTTCATATTTTTGATAATTGCTTCAGTTTTTACGAGACTTACTGAAAAAAAATGAGCGATATATATGATAAAAAATGTTTTTAGAAACTCAGACGGCTGAAAGTTGAAGAAATAAAGATCAATCCATCGACGTGATCCTCTAATTGATTCGCCAAAAAAAAAGCCAAAAATAAGAAGTCCCACACTGAGGCAATAAAAAAAGAGTGTATTTAAGCGAAAAAAACGTATACCTATGCGATAAAAAATAAATAAAGAAAGAAACCCCATGAAAAAATAAAGCAACTGACTACGCAAAAAACTATTTTTACTCCCTAAAATAGTAAAAAAACTAAATGCCGAAAGCGATATGAGACAAAAAAGAATAACGAAGTCAAACTTTTTTTTCATGTAAACTATGAATGTATCGCCCTTGAGACGAATGAACGAACTTTTTCAATGCTCAATTGTGTGCCTTTTGTAATGCTTTTAGCCATTATTTTGGCTTTTATATATGCTTCATGTTGTACTGGATAATGCGGGATGAAAGCGGTAATATACTCATTCGGCATTAGCCCTTGTTTCTTCCGTTCTAGCTGAATAGTGCGAACAATTTCTCTTGCTTCACCCATCGCAACATCTTGATTAGAGGCTGAAATATCTCCTGATACGGCGTAATTTTTTTCTCCTGTTTTATATTTTAATTCATAAACATTAGTTTCTACTTCGACTATTTTTTCTATTTCTGACTCAAGAGGTTGCGGTTCGGAATAATATATTACTTTTAATGGCATTCTTACTTTTACTCCACTCTCTTTTCTTAAATTATGAATTGCTGAAGATACTTTACGACCTATTTCCATTTGTTCTTCTAATATTTTGCTATAAAGTTTTTCAGTATATTCTGACCATTGAGATAAATGAACAGAGCTCTCCCCAGTCAAATTTTGATATATTTCCTCGCTTACGAAAGGAATAATCGGTGCCAGTGATCTTACATATTCTTTCAGTACAAACCAGAGGGTTTGATAGGCGTTATTTTTATCCTTCAAATCAGTGGAGGTTGGACCCACCCGCGATCGTATATTCCTCACATACCATGATGATAAGTCCTTCATAAAGAGATGTGCTAAACCTACAGCTTCCATAGTGTCATAACAAGCATAACTATTTTCAGCAAGATTTCTTAAATACCCATTCAATCGAGAAAGTATCCATCTGTCGAGTATATGAGGAGAAGTAGTAATCTTCCCGTCTGGTTTCCAGTTATCAGCAATCGCATAGGTAATGAAAAAATTATATACATTCCATAATATTAGAAGAAATCTATTTTGATCGCGGTAGATCGCTTCTGAAATACGAATATCTTCACCTCTCATGACAGGACTCCCCAGTAAATACAAACGCAATGCATCGCCACCATATTTCTCCAATAATTCTTTTGGGTCAGGATAATTACCATAATTTTTACTCATTTTCCGTCCATCAGTCCCTAATATCACCCCTGTCACTAATACATTCTTCGCTAAAATATTTTTCTTTTTATCCTTTAACAAATCAAGTCCTACTGCCAAAACATGCAGTACATAAAACCACGCTCGTATCTGTCCTGTATATTCAGTGATAAAATCCGGAGGAAAAAAAGTTTCAAGTCTCTTTGCCTTATCAAAAGGATAGTGATGCTCTGCGAAAGATGCTGATCCAGCTTCTATCCAGCTATCTAATACCTCACTCACCCGTGTTGTTTTTTTTCCGCAGGCATCGCAGATAACTGTAATTCTATCTATATTTGGTTTGTGTAGATCAGTTATTTTTTGACCAGATTTTTTTTCAAGCTCCTCTATCGACTCTGGTACAAAACGCTCTCCACATTCACATTCCCATACCGGTACTGGTGATCCCCAATACCTGCTTCTTGAGATACACCAATCAGGCGCTGACTCCATGCTTTTTAAGAATCGACCATACTTAAAATGCGCCGGAAACCAGTGAATATATTCATTTGCCTTTTTAAGTTGTGGCTTAAGCCGTTGTACATCAATATACCATGCATTTTGAGGAGCATAATAAAGACGAGTATGACACCGCCAACAAGTAGGAATTGAATGTGTGTACGTATCCTCACGATACATCAGTCCTCTTTTTTTTAAATCATGATTTACAGCCGTATTCGCATCAAGATAATACATATTTTTAAACCTTCCATCAACTGTAATCACTCCATTCTCATCCAAATGGGTTACTATCTGAATACTATTTTTTTGCATGGCGACAAGATCTTCCTCTCCATACGCGGCTAAAGTAACTATACCAGTCCCCTCATCTGCCGTTACAAACTTATCGGTAACAATCTGATATGCTTTTTTATCTGACTCAATCGTGTGAAAATTGAAACTTGGAGTAAAACGCATACCGTTCAAATCAGATCCTCTATATTTTTGAACAACTTTATAGGGTTCTTTCTTAAGTATTTTCAATGTTGACTCAGCAAGTATATAAAACTCACCTCCCTGCGACACTCTAACATATGTGATATCAGGGTGAACCGCAAGCGCCATAGTTACTATTTTATTCCACGGAGTCGTAGACCACGCAAGAAAAAAAGTATTTTTCTCATCAGCGAGCTGGAACTTGTATACATTTGCAGGTTCTGATACATCTTTATAATTATCTTGATCCATCGCTACTTCAAAATTAGATATTGGAGTCGCACAATGCGGACAATATAATGATACTCGCAAACCCTTATAAATCAAATCTTTTTTATAGAGAGCATGAAAAACCCACATCACGGTCTCCATATATGAAAGATCCATGGTTTTGTAGGCATTTTTGAAATCAACCCATCGCCCCACATGGTCAATGTACCATTCCCATTCTGTTGAAACCTCACTCACATAACGCTTACACTGCGCGATAAACTTTTTTATGCCTACTTTCTCTTCTATATCTTTCTTACGTATAATGTGCAACGTCTGCTCCACCTTATTCTCTGCTGGCAATCCATGACAGTCCCATCCCCAGACCCTTCTGACATTATATCCATTCATAGTATAATAGCGGGGGAATACATCCTTGGGAATACTTGAGAGCAAACTCCCATAATGAGGAAGTCCTGTGATAAAAGGAGGACCATCTAAAAAAGTCCATTCTCCTTTTGGAGATTTTTTCTCAAGACTTTTTTCAAAAATCTTATTTTTTTTCCAGAATGCGAGAATTTTATCCTCTATTGCTGGAAAGTTTGGATGAGGATCAACTGATTTGAACATACTACATCATTCTATCAATAGAAGAGCAATTATGCAATGTAACACAAAGGTTTTTTTTATTTCGCCAAACGAGTATCAACCAACCTTATATGATACAAATATGAGGTAATATCTTCTCTTGTGGGTTAAACGGTTGACCTGAAAATACAAACACGGATTTTAATTTCTTTACTCAATAAATCCTTCTCTTTTCAGATTTTTTAACACTGCGGGTATCTCTGTATTTTTAATATATACATCTCTTGCCAGATTAAAAGAAGATGGCGACTGTCTGATAACCACAGAGGGTATGTATTCAACCCGCGTATATGTATCCTTCATCCAATCAACAAAAAAAGCTCCAAACTGCAAAGCAGGAGTCTGGAAGATAGAAGCATCCTGCCGGTAAATAATGAGTTTTGGAGGATGCTTTTCAAATTGTTGAATAAAAGCTTTTTTTAAAATTTTGTTTTCTGAAAATTGCGGCAGGAGATGAACAAATTTACCGGGAAGACGTGCTTTTTTGACAAAAAATATCTCATGAGGTTCGTAAGGACCAACCCAATAATAATCATTCTTATTCAACACACGATCAATAAAATCTGCAGTTCTGGATATATCATTGATAGAAGGCATCATTTGCGTATATCTAAGATAAAATTTATTATACGTATTTTGACCTAAAAAAATAAAAGTAAAAAGTAAAAGTATAATGAGCAACACCCTTGCTACTTTCTTTATATCGCCTACGCTCTGTTCATCTGATTTGATTACTCGTAAAAAATATAATGATACAAAAGACGATATCGTACCAAGCATGAGAAATAATCCAACCTGATAATCAGCCTCATTAATAGACTGCACATTACTTCTCGGCGCAGAAAACGATAGTACAAAGAAAAAAATGAACCCAACCAGAAAGTTTCTAGAAAATAGCAATATAAGAAGAACCAAGCTACTCAAAGCTGCAAGAGTGTCTATAGGAAAATACATATTCACTTCCCTAATCCGTGAAAGGAGCGGAGTATACCCTGTATAAAAATTAAAAATAAGAGTATAGGCAAACTTAAGTGGGTTAAAATACTTACCCTTTACATAATGAGGTATTGATATGTATTGATTCACATTGTATACAAAATTAAAATAGTGAAAATCACTCAAAGTGCCTGTCGCAAAAAGATAGAAAAAATACAAAAAATAAGGAGCTCCAATCAGTATTATAAATAAAACAATGCGCCTTGGATTAAACCCAACCAAGTACAGATGCCATATATATAAAACAAGAGCAAGATAAGAAAAGGCAAGAGAGGAAAATACTAAAAGAAAGGTGAGAAAAGATGATACTATCAGAACTCCAAAATGTGCCTTTTTTTTGATAGTCTCAACGAGCAGAATCCAAAAAACCATTGAGAAAAAAAGTGATGCAAGACTATCAGCCACATAGAGATGAAGCCAAAAATAAACTGCTATCAAGGGATAGAGTATAAAAAACCCCACGTAATACGGATACATTTCCTTTGACTTTTTCCGTATCCAAAGAGCTAATACAGACAAAACAATACACGTAAAAAATGCCCACCACAGACGGAAGAGAACAAATGATTTGAAAGAAAAAAGAAGAAGAAATGATGCAAGATACCAACCCAATGGCATGTGATGATCAAAAAATTCTTTGTAAGGAAGTCTTCCTTCCAAAATAAATTTACCGCCAAGTATATTAACAAACTCATCAGGATATGGCATGTATGAAGAATTTATATAGAAAATAAAAAAGATCGTAAAAAAAATAAGCACCTCTTTCCAATAGTGCCTTAAAAACCTCCGATACCTCTGTAGTACAAAAAAGTGTGTCATTTTAGATTATTATACTGAGAAATACCTCATTATTACACAGATATGCCTATTCGCCCATGTATGATGGAATATCTGCTATGAGCGTTTCTTTTGTTTGATCTTTATCCAATCGTTCAATTGCGATAACTGTGCGCTTTTTCAAAGACTCATGTACAGCGTATCGTGCTCCCATCCTCTTGGCATGGGCAATAACATGAATAAGTTCTTTATGGTAGTGCTTGCCAAAATTAACTCCTGAACAACAAATCACTATGCAGGGTTTTTGTTGCCCATCATCAGAATACACTACTATATCAACTAACTGTTTAGATACATGACGATCAACGGGAACATCAATAACAATACGATTAAGAGAATATCCATAGACCTCAAGTAAATCGGCAAGCACAGCTACTCGTACTGCAACGTGAGGATTGTGTGGATTTTTGTAAATTTTGTGAATTGAATATTTATCTATTGTATCGTCTCTGATAAAAATAAGAAGCCCTAAATCCGTATCAGTAATGATAGTTTCTTGTGGCAACTGATATAACATATATTCAAATATTACTTTAATCCTTCGGCTAATTCCAAACTTGATATTTTTGGAAGCGAATCACCGATCACTCCTTCTATATGACCATAAAAACTTGAAGTACTTTCAATAACTCTCTGAATTTCTTTCTCTCTTCGCCCCCATATTTTTTGAATTGCTCGTTTTTCAGATTCAAGGTTACTTCTCATTGAATTAAAAGTTGAAATAATATTATCAATTTTATTTCCAAATTGACTACTAGAAATGTATTTATAGAGATATTCCATTTTTTCTCCCTTCCCAACTTCTGTTTGCTTGATGGACCTAATTTCAATCAACTGTCTTCTGATCATACGTAGCATTGGGATAACATATTGATATTCAACAATCCACACTCCTTGCATTAGTGAAAAACAATTCACCTCTGCAGGCACTATTCTTACTACAAGTATAGCGACGTCAGCTCCTACTATTCCTTTATCTTCTTTTAATTTCATTATCCATTTCTGTTCAAAAGGTTTCGTCGTATTTTTTGACTCCCATACAATTACTCCCGCTTTCTGGCCATATTGATTATTCACCGTATGAATAAGATCTGCGCCGCGTATACCTGTAGGCACATCGTGTATCACATCTGAAGGAAAACGTTCACGTAAAATTCTTCTCAAATCCATCTCTTGCACGTCTCCTTGAATTTGCATGGATCCCTGTTCTGATTTTCTCTTGAGATCTTCAATGGTTTTTTTCATCATTTCGTTTTTTTTCTCACTTTCAAGCATTTTAAGCCGATACTCTTCAGCTTGTGTCTGGAGTGCCGTTTCAACTGCTTTTTTACGTTCCTCATCAACTCTTCGCGCTACCGTAAGTTCAAATTTTTTCTTTTCTTCCTCAAGCGCTCTATTTGCTCTCCGAAGTTCAAGCTCTTTTGATTTGAATTCTTCAATCTCTTTTCCTTGCTCTGCTAATTGATTATGCGTATCCCTTAATTGCGTTTCCATTCTCTTCTGTGCCTCTATTTTTGCTTTGTTTAAGAGAAGTATTTTTTCATTTTTTTCAAACTCAAACATTTGTTTTTCAAGCTTATCCTCATATTCCTTATGTAGTTGAGTATGAAGCTGTTTCGTGAGGGTCTCAGATAGTGGAATGAGCTGTCCGCATGAAGGACAAGAGATAGTTTGATCGTTCATAATAGTTATCGTGTTTTTTTTCTTAAAAAAGTTGGAATGTCAAATTCTTCTTTTTCTCCTAATAACTCCTCATCTTGTACTACATCAGCGGGTATATCTGTATGCGGAGAAAAATCCTTCACATTATTTTTATTCTTAAGCGCCGCAAGCCGTAGCTTTCCTTCATCAAATTTGGTCGCAATCACAATCAGCTTTACCTGATCAGCCATATTCTCATCAATTACTGCACCGAAAATGATATCTGCTTCTGGATCAACGGTTTTTGCGATGATTGATGCCGCTTCATCTACCTCATGCATAGTTAGATCATGACCCCCCATCACATTGAATAGTACTCCTCGAGCTCCTTCAATAGATGTCTCAAGAAGTGGCGATGCAATAGCCTGTTTGATCGCATTGAGAATACGTTTTTCTCCAGTTCCTGTACCAATACCCATAAGAGCGGTTCCCGCATTACTCATGATTGATTTTACGTCTGCAAAATCTACATTGATCAAACCAGGTGTAGTAATCAATTCGGCTATACCTTTCACACCTTGGTGAAGTATGGAATCAATTTTAGAAAATGCCTGAACAACACTTACTTTATTATCAATCACTTGAAGTACTTTTTGATTGGGAATAACTATAAGGGTATCCACGTTTTCTTTGAGATAGCTAATGCCTTCTTCTGCGACCAAACGTCTTTTTGCTCCTTCAAAATCAAATGGTTTAGTCACGACCCCGAGCGTAAGAGCCCCACTTTCCTTTCCAATCTCAGCGATGATAGGAGCGGCTCCTGTACCTGTTCCTCCTCCTTCTCCGCAAGCAATAAAAATCATATCAGCTCCAGCAATCGCTTCTTTTATCTTATCTTTTGATTCTTCAGCCGCTTTTGCGCCTACTTCAGGGTCTCCTCCTGAACCCAATCCTTTTGTGAGATTTTCTCCTATTTGAATTTTGACATCGGCTTTGTGATGAAGAAGTGCTTGCGCATCGGTATTCATCGCAATAAACTCAACTCCTGCAATATCATCATTTGTGATCATAGAAGCAATTACATTTCCTCCACCCCCACCTACTCCCACTACCTTTATTTTTGCGGGTTGTCCGGACTTTGGTTTTATGAACATATTAAGAAAGATTATAACAGATGTAGTCTCAATCGTTAAGGCATAAATGATTTTAGAGTATTGATTATTTTTGAAAAAAAATGTTTGGGCTCAAAATGCTTAAAAATATGAGAAAAATTTTTAAGATATGTTTTTTCTTGTCTATAATCATTGTTTTGCACATATAAAAGTAGTCCTGCTACAGCAGTATATTGAGGATAAACAACTTCATCAATCAGCCCAGTCACTCCGCTTGGAATACCAATGCGTGCAGAGAGACCAACTGATTTTTTAGCACTTTGAATAACTCCAATCGTTAGAGCACCTCCTCCAACGATCACTAATCCAGAAGGAATAAGCGTATGAAAACCAGTGCTTTCAATCTCTATATACACTTTCTCAAAAATCTCCTCAAGACGAGGCTTTATAATACCGTCAAGAATTGTCTTATATGAGATCGAATAAATTCCTTCGGGAAGAGCAAGATGTCGTATATCTATCTCATCCTTTTTTCCCAGCGTCTCATGTTTCTTCAGTATTTTTTCAACTAAAAATAATTTTATCTTTTCTGCAGAATCAAGAGACACTCGCAAACCAACTGCAATATCATTTGTAATATTCCGAGCGCCCATAGGCAATGATGAGGAATAAGAAAGAGCCCCATCTACATACACACAGACATCTGTCTTACCACCTCCGATATCAACTAACGCAACACCTAATTCCTTCTCTGTATCAGTCACCGACGAAAGAGATGAGGCAAATCCAGTAAATACAATACGCTCATTTTCAATACCGAGATCAGCCAAACATCTCTCCACATTGCGTATGTTTGTCAAGCCAGCAGTGATAATATGCGTGTTTACTTCAAGTCGTACTCCTGTCATGCCAAGAGGATTTTTAATACCATCTTGACCATCAACCACATATTCTCGAGGTATTACCTCAATAATCTCACGTGTTGAAGAAAGCGATATAGCTTTTGCGGCCTCAATGGCACGGGTAACATCATCTGAAGTAATCTCAATATTAGGTTGATGTACTGCAACGACTCCATGCGAATTAATTGAATTGATATGAGGACCTCCAATAGCAATGTAGGCGCGATCGATTTTCTTTCCTGCCATTCGTTCGGCTTTTTCAACGCATCTCTCTATAGTATCCGTCACCTTCCTAATATCAATGATTTGACCACGCTTTATTCCCTGAGAAACGACAGACGCAAATCCCATTACACGAGGAGTTACTTCTTGATCTGAAAACTGTGCTATCAGTACAGCCACCTTACTTGTTCCTATATCAATACCAGCGACAACACGATCATTCATAATACTTTTTATATTTTTATAATAGGCTTTTCAAAACGCATGTCAAGGCTCTTATACTCAATTCCTTCAACGTTCATATATGTATAGATTCTCTGAAAAGCCTCAAACTGCACTTCTTTTTCCTTATCAGCGGTAAATAAATATGTTTTGTCCTTTGTATTTAATACTATCATATTTAAATTTATAATATCAACAGTATCAACTGTAATACCCATTTTTGTAAAATTATGCACAAAAAAAACATTAAATAAAATATCCTTTTTTGACAATAGTGCCCCGATTTCATACTCATTAAAATGTAATTGTTGATAATAGTTGACAGTAGAAATATCGGGAATTTTAGTTCTTTGTTTTGCGATAATCCTGCCATCGTTTGCTAACAAAAAAAAACCTCCATCAACTACAAGTTGGACGGTTGGCAAAGCCTTTTGAACAATAATATGTAGACTATCTGGGTACTGCTTAATTATTTTTACTGATTGTAAATAAGGATTTGCTGTATAAAGGTTCTTTTCAGTTGCAGAGATTGAGATGAAAAAAATATTTTTTTGCGAAAGCTGGTCTAATCCATTGATAGAATCGCTTCCAGAAAGACTAATATGAGTTACTGAGAATAAGCGTGCGACAATATAAAAAAGAGCAAAAAAAACAATAAAAATAACTAAAAATACTAATTTGGACTTATTTCTATGATACAATAAAATCAACGATTTTTTTGGAGGCATAGGGGTTAAAATAGTGTTGTATGGATAAATAATTTTTTGTATAAGTTGTTTTATTATGAAGTATTTTTTCAATAAGAGAAAGCAGTACATTTACATCACTATTCTCTTGGGAAAAAATTTCCGCCGTTCCTTTTTCCTTTAGAAATAGTGCATGAGCTTTTTGTTCACCTCCCGCAGACCACGGAAGCGGGATCAAAAGCGCTGGCTTTTGAAGTGCAATAAGTTCACATATAGTATTTGCCCCAGAGCGCGCTATGATGACATCTGACACTGAATAAATAGACCCAATCTCGTCGCTCGCAAAATGACGAGATAAAAAATAGTTTTTATCTTTATACATAGATAATCTTTCAAAATCTCCATACTTCGCTATATTTCCTGTCTGATGGATAACTATATATTTCTTCAGAAGATCAGGAAGAATCCCCTCAATGATACGATTGATACTGTGAGAACCTAATGATCCGCCAGTTATATAGATAATCGGCCTTGTTTTTACTATAGAAAAAGGTTTTTTTATCAGATGAAAAATTGAAGTTCGTAGAGGATTACCTGTTGTAATTGTTTTCCTTTTATCAAAAAAACGCTTTGTTTCTGGAAAAGAAATAAAAATTTTTTGGGCAAAACAGGCAATAAGACGATTGGTGATACCAGGAACCAGAGTTTGTTCATGGGTAAAAATCCGAATGCGTAAAAAAAATGCGCTTATTGCTATAGGAAAAGCAATGTACCCACCAAACGAGAGAATGACATCTGGTTTTTCTTTTTGAAGTATGCAAAAAGATCGAAATAAACCAAGAGGAAAGCTGACAAAATCAAGAATCGTGAATAATGAAAATAAGCGTGTGAGCCTCCCTGTCTCAAGGTGAATAAATCGCACTCCCAAATGAATAATCGATTGATATTCATACGAAAGCGCTTTTCCTTTTACTTCACCATATTTTCCTCCTACAAACACGGCCTGAATAGTGGGATTTTTTTTTAATTCTTCAATAATAGCCACTGCGGGGGTAACATGTCCGCCAGTAATAAGAATTTTCATACTTTCATTATACGGTATAATCATAATAATGGAAAAAAATGATACAATTCTCAGTCTCCTTAAAAGACACTATCCATCTGCGCATATTATTTTGCAGTATGAAAATCATTGGGAACTTTTAGTTGCGGTCATGCTTTCTGCTCAGTGTACTGATATCACCGTGAATAAAGTTACGAGGAATCTTTTTCCAAAATATAGAAGTACCTCAATGCGCAGAGAGATCGTCAATTTTTCAAAAGTTTCCATCTACGAACTTGAACACGATATTAGATCAACTGGATTTTATCGGATGAAAGCACAACATATTCAACAAAGTGCTCAAATACTTCTTGAAAAATTCAATGGTAAAATCCCTCGTACGATGGATGAGCTTTTGTTACTTCCTGGAGTGGCGCGCAAGACTGCAAATATCGTACTTGGGAATGCGTATAGCATTGTTGTGGGTATAGCAGTTGACACACATGTAAAAAGAGTGTCACAACGACTTGGACTTACAAAGCAATACAATCCAGATAAAATAGAAAAGGATCTGATGCAGATTTTTGATAAAAAAGACTGGTTTCACCTCACGTATCTTTTGATTGAACACGGCAGGAAAATATGTAATGCTAAAAAACCACACTGTAAACAATGTTTTTTGAATACAATCTGTCATTCAGCCTATGACTTTCCGCATTTCAAAAAAAACTCTCTACAAACAGAATAAAAAAAATAAAGTATACCCATCGTAGTTCAGTTTGCAAAGCAAAATGAACGTACGAAGGGTTATGCCGCTTACAGATGAAGCACGTTGTTGCAATTTCATCTGAAAGCGGTATATTATCTCTTCCCAATATTTATTAGTATCCCCATCAGAGCAAAAAAAACAAGAAGACTTGAGCCTCCATATGAAATAAAAGGCAAAGGAACACCAGTCAATGGAATCACATTGACCATACTCCCTAAATTAACAAGAATCTGCAAAGAAAGAAGTGAAAATATAGCTCCGGCAAGTAATGTGCCATATCTATCTTTTGCACGCGTTGCAACTAAAAAACACCGGTGTATCAAAAAAATGTAAAAAAGAATAAGAGCCAGAGAACCGATAAAACCAAACTCCTCACCAATAATCGCAAAAATAGAATCCGTATGCGCCTCTGGTAAAAATAAATATTTCTGACGTGAAGCTCCAATACCACGACCAAATACGCCACCTGCAGAAAGCGATATCAGGATTTGATTTATATGATAAGTAACCCCAAGCGGGTCTTCCTGAGGATTAAGAAATGCTAAAAAGCGCCTGAGACGATATGTAGATAATTTTATAAGCATGAAGAAGCCACCTGCGGAAATAGGAATAAGAAATAAAAGATAGTGTAATTCCTGACCTGAAAGAAAATACAATACCAAAAAAACCCCAAACACGATAAACGCGCTTCCCATATCTGGCTGTAAAATAATAAGTGTTATAGTAATACCGAGTAGAAATAAAAAAGAAAAAAAGCGCTTCCTTTCTTTTGTGAGAAACCACGACGAAAGGTACAAAATGATAGAAAACTTTACTAATTCAGATGGCTGTATACTAATCATACCAAAATCTATCCAGCGCCGTGCGCCCCCTGACGAATGTCCGATACCTGGAATCAGTACGATAATTAATAATAGCAGGTTTATGAGTAAAAGAGGAAATGAGAGATAATAAAGCTTATGATAATCAAAAAGTGAAAAAAATATCATCAGCGCAACCCCAAAGATAAACCAAATCGTTTGCAATTTAAGATAATAAAAACTTGTTCCAAAACGTTGAAATGCAGAGATGGAAGACGCTTCAAAAACAAAAAAAAGACCGATAGTCGTTGCGATAATTGGAAGTAAAAATAAGGTAAAAAGGTCTTTTTTGTATGAATAAGCTTTTTGATATTTATTCTGCTTTTTTTTCCTCATAATCTTTAACTATTTGAGTAAATATTCTCCCTCTATGAAACTCATTTTCAAACATAGCAAACGAGGTTGAAGCGGGAGAAAAAAGTATAACCCCGTTTTTTTTTGTCACTTCTATCGCCTTATAAAAAGCTTTGTTTATATCATCAAAAGGGATAATATTCAGTCTTTTATTTTTGCTAATGAATGGTTCTATTTCGTCGGTAAATGATCCTTTCAAAAAAATAACCATCTCCACATATGTGTTAATAACGTCAATAAGTTTCTCATGCGGTAGATTCTTAGAATTTCCCCCAAGAATCAATGTTATCTTCTTATTATGAAGTGATTCAATTGCTTTTTGACATGCGATGGGGGTTGTTGAGGTTGAATCATTATATATATCAATCCCTAAAATAGTTGCAATCTTTGACAACCGATACACTAAAGGTTTCATATCAGATATACTCTTATATGCTTTAGACTGATCAATCTGCAAAACCCGACTCACTGCAAGCGCTTGTATTGCATTCTCATAAGTATGTTTTCCTTGCAAGTAGTCAAGCTTGCTCTTAAAATCCTCTGCCTTCGTTAAGATCATCGTTGACAATGGAGCTGGATATATTTTATCCTGAAGGAAATAAGGAATTATGAAAGTGTCGCCTTTTTTTTGATACTTAAAGAGAGCTGTTTTATCATACCAATACTCTTCCATTGTTTTATAGTAATTCAGATGATCAGGATAAAAATTAGTAATCACTGCAATATGCGGGCTTATTTTTTTACGATGAAAACCAGATAGCTGCCACGATGATAACTCAAGCACCACATAATCTGTGGGAATAAGTTTTTTAAGAAGAGTAATTGTTGAAGTATTCGGGATATTACCTCCTAAAAAAACTGAAAGACCTGCATCGCGCATCAACTGGTAAATCATTGATGAAGTCGTTGATTTCCCCCGCGTCCCGGTAACTCCAATGATCGGACACGGACAATATGATGCGAAAAATGATGCTTCCATCTCAATTGGAATACTTTTTTTTTCTGCCTCTTGAATATAAGAAAGATCCCAAGGGACAGAAGGACCCTTGAAAATCACCTCAGCCCATAAAAAATCTTCCACGACATGCTTGCCAAGAGTGAACCGTACTCCTAATTCTTTAATCTTATTGAGAGATTCATAAAGCTGTTTTTCAGATTTCAAATCCGTCACACGCATCTGCGCGCCGAGTTTTGAAAAAAATTTAACCAATCCTATTCCTCCTCCTTGCAGTCCAAGACCAACCACAAGAACTTTTTTATTTTTGAATTGTTTTTGTAGAGAATGCATTATCGTATTCATAACAAGTGATACAAGTTGGAAAAATCATTAGGTCGTATCGGATTTCAAAAGAAACTGGTTTATCTGATAAGCAAACGCTTCTAAATCTTGCAATTTTGACTCTAAATCAGAATAAGCAATACGATAATCAACCTCTGTATATTCATGAACCAAAATATTTCTGAAGCCAGTAGCCCCTTTTAATTTTTCAGCTAATTGAACATCAATAACCTTGCGAGCCGCAAGAATTTTGAAAACGTCGGAAGCTTTTTCTTGACGAGCTAACTTTAATTGTGAAGCAAGATGTACCGCAATATCAATACAGGCTTCAATCGCCTTCTGCATTCTCCGATCAAGAAGATCTTGAATGTCTTCATCTCCTAAAACCATATCTATCGTAAAATCCATATGACGAATTCGGCGCAAACCATCCTCAAGACTGTGTAAATACTGTAAAATAATTTCTTTATTTTCCATAAGAGTTATCAGCAAATCGTTTATTTAAATAGCAATTATATATATCTCTTGCATGTTGAGAGTCATAATACATTTTGACCGTATAAGCCTCAAACGTAACTCGGCTCAAATGATCTCTCTCAAAGATGTTCAAACCCTCTTTTACTATCTGAAAAAGAAAAAGAGGAGATGTCTCGCTTGGGATTACCACCCGTAAATCTATATGGTAATCGGGCAATACATCACTCACCGTAGTATAGACCGATGAATAATCAAAATTTGAAAGGCGACTTAAAACAATAACAATATCCAAATCAGAATCTCGACGCGCTTCGCCCCGTACGAAAGAACCAATAAAATAGGCGGCAATGATAGTATCTATTTTACTAAAAATCCGACCAAGTTTTTCACTATAAGTATTCAATTGATTTTTCATACGTATACAAAGTATAAACCATGAAACGTGAGATAACAAATGAATGAAGATTTTTTACCATCATTTTCTGTCCAAGCGTTCTTCTACTAGTGTACAAAATTGATCAACCGCATAGTGGTGATAATCACACTCTTGGATAGAATCATTTATACTGTCCTCGTGATATAAATAACTCCTCAAACGAGTTAAATAACTGTCTGCTATCCGATTACTTTCTCTATACCCCTTTATAGTCACTTTTCTATCCTCAATCCTTTCTTCAATAATAATAATTCTATTGTTTAAATTTGACATCTTAAAATCATTTTCTTCCTCGTTTTCCTCATATTGTCGAGTGAGTTTACTTTGCAAAAAAATGAGTCTTGAATAATCAGAATAAGCTCGCAATTCAGGCGACCCTATTTTAAGGGAGTCAAGGGAAGCATCTAGACTACGGAGTATTTTAGATGAGTCCTTTTGTGGCACTGGTTGTCGTTCTGCTGACATAATTTAATTTTACAATTGATAATAAAAGTAATTCTATCACATCTACTTCATAAACGCAACCATAAGACCGAAAACTGCGGTGATAATCGCGACCACCCACGCACGCATCACGATCTTTGGTTCTTCCCATCCGCGTAGTTGTAACCACAGATGAAAAGGAGCAACAGGAAATAATTTTTTCTTTAAGAATTTTTTGCTTAACAATTGCAATAAAGAACTTCCAATCTCAATTACAAACACCGCCCCAATTATAGGAAGGACAAATGCTTTCCCCAAAAGCAAACCCACCACTGCAAAAGTGGCCCCAAATGAAAGGGAGCCCGAATCACCAAGAAAAATACGAGAAGGATAGATGTTAAAATACAAAAACGCCATAAGCCCGCCGATCCAAATAGCAATAAAAAGAGAAAGCGGAGTATCAACGATTGATCGCGATATCACCCAAAAAGCAAAAAGAGCAATTACTAATACCCCTGTTGCAAGTCCATCAAGCCCGTCGGTGATATTCACCGCGTTTGCAAACGCTATGATGATAAGCACTGAAAAAAGTATATAAAAATATGAGATATGATATACACCAAAAAAAGGAATATTGATAAAATCAATTTTTAAGTCAAAAAATATCCATAAAGAAATAATACTGCTTAATATAATTTCTAAAACAAGTTTATGACGAAGACGAATACCAAAAAAATAATCTTCCCTCCAAAAAAATATTTTTTTAAGATCATCATACAAGCCTAAAAATGCAAAAGAAACAAAAGTAAAAAGCAAAATTTTGATCTCTGACTCAATTGATGAAAAATTAGAAATGATTTCTTTATTAAAAAAAACAAAAGAAACAGCAAAAAAAACAAAAAGAGCGACTATCACTGGTATAAGAAGCATACCTCCTCCGACAGGCGTCCCTTCTTTACCACGATGAAACGAATCAAATATGGGAGTTCTTTTATTGAATGCATCAGTGGTTTTTTGCCGCCCTCTTTGCATTTTGAGCTTATATAGTACGTTGATGAATGGAATGATAAGAAGAGCAACCACAATGCATGAGAAAAAAAGCGCAAACAAATTGATTGCCATAGTTCAATTAAAAATTTTTGGCAAAAAAATAATACACGTTATCAGAACCGCACCAAATGAAAAAATGAGCATTGCTCCTGCTGATAAATCTTTAGCTATCTTGATATCAAGACGGTGTTCTTTTGAAATAGCATCGGTCGTCACCTCAATTGCGGTATTAATAGTTTCTATAGTAAATCCTACTGTAATAAGAATAATGATGGCAAGCCATTCACTATATATAATATGAAAATAAAATCCTGCCACAATGGCACTACTTGAGAGAAACATATGTATCACATAGTTTGGTTGAGTAGAGAGAGCCCAAACAAACCCCGAAAATGCATTTTTGAAAGAAATAGTGTGGTGTTTGATGATGTGTCGCATATATTTATTATAGCAGTTAGGAAAAATCAACGCGTAATAATATTTTGAATTGCTTCAGCAAGTTTTTCTGAATCATGACGCACCAAACTTCTCACAGCATAATCATTTTTTAACTGTTTATGTAGAGCATTTGATATGAGAGATGCGTAGTGGAAGCTATATCTATTTTTCATTTTTTGGAGATCGTCCTGCACTTGTCTTTCATCAGATTTCATATAATAATTCATCATGTCATCTGATATTTTTTGCTCGTTCATAAGTACTATATCCACTTTTTTTTTCATATATTTTTCAATGTCTTCTATATGATCTGATGCAGTATAATGAGTAGTTTGCCCTTTTTTAGTCATCAAATTCATAATAAGTATAACTCGCGCCGAAGATTGAATAATCGCTTCTGAGACGCCATCAACAAGTAAATTAGCAATAAGACTGGTATACAGGTCTCCTGGACCAAGGATAATGTAATCACCATCCAAAAGAGAAGTTAATGCTTTTTTATTCGCTGTCGCGCGAGGAATAAGAAATGCATTGACGATACGATCTAATTTATGGGTGGCAGTGTCAATAGCTGATTCTTTTTCAATAGTTTCTCCATCTTCGTATTGAACAGATAAATGCACATTGTCATGGGTTACTGGAATAACCTGTCCTTTTGTTTTTAAGATAAACGAGGCAGTATCAATCACTTTTTGATAATCTGGAATGATTTTTTCAAGGGCACTAATAAAAATATTGCCAAAATTGTGTCCTTGAAGATCTCCGTTTTCAAAACGGTATAAAAATAATTGCCGCCACAAATCAGACGCTTCCGAAAGCGCCACCAAGCATTGTCTCACATCACCCGGAGGCAATACACCTAATTGATCACGAAGACGACCTGTTGATCCCCCGCTATCCATCATAGAGACAATCACCGAAAGTTCTACATCATATTTTTTTAGACCTGATAATAGCATATACATTCCAGTACCACCACCAATCGTTACAATTTTTTTCATATATCTTTCTGTATCAATGAATGCGGCATAATAATAGTGTAAGGACTGATTTTAACCCCTGGCATAAGAGAAGTATTGATTCCTATGGTTACGCAAGAACCAACTATAGCACCCAATTTTTTATGTCCTGTATGCACTGTAACTCCTTTTACCGGGGATGCAATCTCATCTTTATCAAATCTATAATTAGCAGATACCATGCCTGATCCGCATAAAATATCATTTTCAAATACAGAATCTCCCACATAATTACGATGTAACCACACCCTATCACCTATATATGTCCTTGTCACCTCTGTGTATCCTCCTATGACACAATCAGATCCGACCATACTTTCACGAATCATAGCATAGTTCCCCACCACAGTACCTGATCCAATAAAACAAGGACCGACGATTTTGCTGTATTCATGAATTTTTACATTATCATCAATATACGCCTCACCAGTGATAATAGCGCTTTTATCAATTGATACATTTTTTCCTCTATATTCTTTTATTTTCCTTAAAAAATGATCTTTTACTGTCAGTACATGCCATGGATATTTTAAGTAACACCATTCATCAGAATACTCTATATAATTGGTCGGAACAAGAGATATGTAATTATTCAATGCTTTTTCGTATACCCCGTCTTTATGCGGTTCTGGTACTTTCTGCAATACATCTATGAATTCATTGATGTCCGCAAAATAGTCAACAACTAACCGTACCATATCAGAAGGACGATCTTCAGGACGTGGTTTTTCAACTAGCTTGGTCAACTTATTTTTATCAAATTGTAAATATCCTCCAGGAAAATAATCTGTCATCTTTTTTGCAGTAAGAATAAGCTTATCAGTCTTTTTCATTTTCTCAATTGAGGGAAAAAGCGATGTTTCATTAAAAATATCACAATTATTCACCACAAGCGATTCCCCATGAATGAAATCAGTACAGGATAAAAGCGCCGAAGCCTGACCTTCACCTTTTTGAATGATTAAAATAGTGTTGGAATATTTTTCAGTAATGTGTTCAACATACTTACAATTACGTTCATGAGCGACAACAAATATATGCTTTGCAAAAGGAAGGAATTTTATTATTTGATGTTCAAGAAGCGGTTTTCCTAAAAAATAATAGAGGTTTTTATCATCTAATGGAAAAAAACGTGTACTTTTCCCGCCTGCAAGAATAATGATATTTTTAAACATGTGTCATAATATTATACCTTTTTTATAAGAGCACCGACTGATTGTAATTTTTTGTCAATGGATTCATACCCACGATCAATGACTGAAGCTCCCCGAATGATTGATTCTCCCTCAGCAATAGATGCCGCAAGGAGCATACTTGCTCCTGCACGAAGATCAGATACTTGCAACACTCCATTATGCAATAAAGTCTTTCCGTGAATTCTGATGGCTTGATGTTTTTGTGCCCCATTTTTTGATATATTAAATTGATATATATCATTCGGATTATGCACGAGTGGAGAAAAATAATCAATATGAGCTCCCAATTTGCGCAGTTCTTCAACATATGAAAATCTATTTTCAAAAACAGTCTCGTGTAGAGTTGAATCTCCTTCAGCTTGAGTCATCAAAACCGCCCACGGAGCTTGCCAATCAGTCATAAATCTTGGATGAACCCCTGTCGTCACATCCGTTGCACTCAATTGACGGTTATAATAAAATCGAAGAGCAGAACTCTCATGTTCCACTCCCCCTCCTGCTTTTTTTAACACATCAATAAATGTCTGTATGTTGATCGCATTAATATCATGGACTATCAAAGAACCTTTCGTAGCCACAGCAAAAAGCGCGAAAGTCACTGCTTCATTACGATCAGGACTAATGTAATACGGAGAATCTGTGCTCAACTTTTTCACTCCTTGTACAATCAATGTTTTATCCTTTTTTTGAATGTGAGCACCAGCCTGCGTCAAAAATAGAACCAAATCATCTATCTCAGGTTCAAGACATATATTCTCAATCACTGTCTCACCTTCTGCACAACAAGAAAGCATAAGCGCAAACTCTGTTCCTGTGTGAGATGATTTTTTAAATCTCAATGTTCCTCCTTGTATGCGAGTTTTTTCAAGAGATGCTCTATAGTATCCATCAGATTCACTATACGAAACATGTATATTCAACGCCCTCATACACTCAATATGACGATCAATAGGACGACTCCCGATACGACATCCTCCGGGATTTGGAATATTTCCTTTTCCTAATCGGTACAGCAACGGAGCAAAAAGCATGAAAGATACACGTATTTTTGAAGCATACAGAAAAGCTATCGTATCTTTTTTTATAGATGACCCATCAACCATCACTTGATTTTGAGCGGTAAAACGAGCTTTTCCGCCAAGACTATTAATAAGTGTTAATAAATCATTAATGTCGCCAATATGAGGAACATTTTGTATTGTAACAGGGGTATCAAACAATAATGAAGCGATAATCACTTTGAGCGCGCTATTTTTTGCTCCAGAAAGCCTCACTTCTCCTATGAGCGGTTTTCCGCCATGTATGATGTACGCATCTTCCATAAATATATTATTGAATATAAACAACTTCTTCTTCAAGCAGAACCCCATATGTATCGTGCACCTTTTGCTTTATCACAGAGACTAATTTATGTAGATCTTCATATGTGCCATTTCCCTTATGTATGATGAAGTTAGCATGATGAGGTGAGACCGAAAAACCACCTATCGCATATCCTTTTAATCCTAATGCACCTATCATCTTGCCAACTGATTGTCCGTTGATGTTTTTGAAAAAACAACCAGCTGTTGAAACGCCAATGGGTTGAGTTTTTTTTCTATATTCAAACGCTGTGTTCATACGGTCCATTAGTTTTTCTTTTTCAAATTGTATAAATTTAAATGTAGCCGTCAAAACAATCTCTTTTGTTTTCTGTAAAATACTCGTATCATACCCAAATTGAAAATAATCACGATCTACTTTCTTGACTACACCCTCTGTAGTAATGAGTTCAGCTCCAATTAATTGGTCACCTACATACGAATCAGGGTGTGTCCATTTTGAGTTCATGTAAAGAGCGCCTCCCATAGTTCCGGGAAGTCCAAGATGGTACTCCAACCCTGATAACCCTGCATCAACCGTCTCTCGTACTAATAAACTGAGTGGATACCCTGAAGATATAGTCATGCTAGTTTCTGATGAATCCTCTGTAAGAATTTTTTTCTCTCTGTAGAGATTACGCATCACTACTCCTCTAATATTTTTCTCTGTTATGACCACGTTTGATGCTCCGCCCAAGAAAGTCAGAGGCATATGTAACGCATGACATGCTTTCACACACGTGATAATATCTTCCCGTGTCAGGGCATCAATATAATATTCTGCAATCCCACCCATTTTAAGTGTTGAATAGGGTGCAAGCTTGATATGATGCTTTACTTTATCTTTTCCAATCATACGTTCCAGATCGGAATAATTTCGACTATTCATAATCTCAATTATATCATTTTTGAGAGTATAAATATCTCCCGCACCCATGGTACAGATAATATCTCCTTGTCGTATATTTTTTTCAAGAAAATGTAGTAGGTCTTTTTTAGATTGATAGATAACGTTTTTTTTACCATGTGAATGTGCTTCAATCACAATAGCTTCAGAACTTATGAGAATTTGATCTTGATTTTCACGCGCCGACGGGTAAATATCAGTTACAATAGCACAATCTGCACGAGATAAGCTTTCTGCAAATTCTGATTTGAACACACGGGTGCGAGAATAGGTATGTGGCTGAAAAATTATCATCAGCCGATGATTTGGAAATCGAGTACGAAAAGCGTTTATAGTCGCGTCAATTTCCTCTGGATGATGTGCGTAGTCATCAAAAAGAACTATATCCCCAACATACTGTACAAGCTCAAACCGTCGTTGTGCTCCTGAAAAATGAACAAGTGACTTTTTTATTTTTTCCGAATCGCATCCTAATTCAAGTAAAAAAAGAATAGTGCCTGCAGTATTCAATGCGTTTTTTTCGCCAAAAAGCAAACTGGTAAAATCTCCAATATCCTGCCTTTTATATGAGAGTGAAATAGATTGGGAACATATGTCATTCTTTGTCCGTGTCTTCATATCGTAAATAATCAAGTCGGACTCCGGTGAAAAACCGTACGTAGCAATTCGGTTTTTTGGGATATCATTCAAGACATCAGTCAGATTTACATCATCACAACAGGCGATAATTTTTTTGACTGATTTCTTTTTGAAAAATTGTAAAAAGGCTTTCTTGACTGATGCAATATCTTTGTATACATCAGGATGATCAAAATCAATAGTAGTTGCAACGATATAATCTGGATTAAGAGAAAGAAATTTGGGAGTTTTATCAAGAGGAGGATTGACTCCATATTCATCAGCTTCAAGGACAAAATAATCACTTGTGTGATAATCAGCCCCCCAATATTTTCCAAATTGTGGCGCGCCAACTAAATAACTGGGTGATTGTTGTAATTGAATAAGAAGATATGATAAAAGTGAGGATGTTGTGGTTTTACCATGAGTACCACAAATCGCGATTTTCGTCTTAAATAATGAAAAAATCTCTTCAAGCGCTTCTGGTTGCGTCATGATCGGTATGTTTCTTTTTTGTGCTTCTTGAACAATGGAATTGCTTTTTCCTCCATGAGATGCGGCATAAATAGCAGTATCAGTATCATGAGGAAGTAATTGAGGATCAAAACCAATAGACCAAGGTATTTTATTTTTCTCAATCAGCTCGTCGGTGATAAATAAGCCCTTAACATCAACTCCTGAAACCTTTTTGCCCATTTTTTTGAGTATTAGCGCAAAATTTGCCATCGCAACCCCTTTAATACCGATGATAAATATATTATTTTTCTCATACATAATTATTAGATTATACTCCATCTTTCGAAATAGATTCCTTGCAAATAATGAACTTATAGTATATAATAACTTCATGAAAGAAAAAAGTATATATTTTGAGGATAAAACAAAAAGTCTTTTTAACAGAAGAGAATCATCTATCAAAGAGATAACACACCATAGAGTGATCACCTCTCAAGAAGTGGCAAATGAAATGTACATAGATGAGAAAGGTCAAGTTGAGATTGAGGTAGGATTTAACGGTAATCCTTATTTCGGAACATTAAAAACAGAGATTACGAAAGATACACTTTATATCGGTATCGACACCATGGGATTTAAGTTCGAACCTATCAATTCACGGAAAGATGTTAAAGGACTTCAAGATTTACACTTGAGCGTAGAGTTATCCCAAGAAGTAGAAAGTTTGATTAGGGGCAAAGTCATGTTTGTTTTCGGTGATGCAAAACAATTGCCATTTCAAACAGAAGTTGCTGATAGAATCATTTTTAAAAATATTTTTAATGCTAACCCTGATGAGTTTTTTGTAACTCAAGATCAAAAAAGAAAATTGAATCTACCAACTGATGACTGGGTACCTTTGGCTGAACAATATAAATTGCGAATGGCACAGGAAGCTCTCCGTGTCTTAAAAAGCAATGGAAAAGTTATTATTTATACCTATACACCAGATTCTGAAATGGGAGATAATCCGTTTCTAAACGGTAGCTTACAAAGACAGGTCAGTCTTGTTGAAGAATATGTAATAAAAGCTAGTGTATTAAAAGCTTATCAACCACTTCCAATTGAACGAATGTATATTGTGAGAAAATCATAAGTTTCAAATGTACTTTAACCCCCGAGTTTAAAAGTAATAAAACTAAACATATCTCCAAACACATCTCCTTTATCTCGTTTGTTTTGACTTCGTCTAAATGAGAAAAAACGCTTTTTATCACACTGTGTACAGAAGGGAAAAAAGTCAATCTGAGATTTTTCAATTCCTGCATCCTGAAGTTGAAGATAATTCAGCACCGAGAGATTTAAGTGTCGCCTCCCTTGCTCAAAATGAAAAATTCTATCTTCATATCTATGAAACTCTGACATAAACTCATAATACCGATCATCAGTAATGTTATAACAACACGCGCCAATAGCAGGTCCTAAAGCAATACGTATATGTTCTTTTTTACTCCCGCGATCGACAAACGAATCAATCATCTTGATCGACATTTTTTTCAAAGTTCCCCGCCATCCCTGATGAGATATACCGATTAAACCACGATGTTTGTCAACAAAAATAATCGGGAGGCAATCTGCATTTCGCACTATTAACACAGTGTTTTTTTGATTTGTAATAACACCGTCTACATCGTCTATTTTTTGAATTTCCAGATTATTTTTTTCATTATAAAAATAAATGTTTATTGAGTGAATTTGACCTAAAACAATTATTTTTTTATAGAGTATTTTGTTAAAATTTAAAAATCTAAGAATTGTTTGTATATTTCTACCGTCACCCACTATTTTCGTTGAAAACCCTGAAAAAAATGAACCATCGTTTATAAGGGTAGAATAAAAAATGGAAAAATGCGAATTATGAACTATCATAATAGTGCTTTCTGGACTGCTTCATGGTCGCTCCATTGATATTCTTTCTTTCCTCTACATAAGCTTTTTTCGTGTCCCTTACCAGTGATCACTACCACATCTCCTTTTTTTGCTATAGAAATACCTTTTTTTATCGCATGGTCACGAGAATACACCACAAATGTTTTGAGTGTCTTTTTGGCATTTCTATTGATGCCTCTTTCAATCTGCTTACAAATATCTTCTACTCGTTCAGTTCTATAATCCTCTTCTGTCAATATGATAATATCAGCATAACGCGCGCTTGCGCTGCCCATTTTCGGACGTTTGGTCGCATCTCGCAAACCAGCTGATCCGAAAATATGTATGATATGTCCGTTTGATCCATCCATAACCTCTTTTTTTATCGTCACCAATAATTGACTGATCGCATGCGGTGTATGTGCAAAATCTATAATTACCGTAAAATCGCCCTCGTACACAACATCAAATCTTCCCTTCGGTAAGGTAAAAGTTTTGATGCCTTGATAGATATATTTTTTTTTAATTCCTAAAATAACGCAACACGCATACCCTGCCAATATATTCTCCTTGTTGTACGTTCCTTTCAGGTTTGTCTGAATTGCAAAATCCCAGTTTATATCAGCTCTATTTTTTATACCGTAGGAAATAATTTTTTTGTGTGAAAATAGAGCTGAAATTTTTTGAAAAGAGTTGTCGTCACGATTAACAATGCAATTTTTTGCCATACGCAGCAACTTTGCCTTTGCCTGTATATATTTATCATAAACATGATGATAATCTAAATGCTCATGCGTAACATTCGTCAGAACGGCGCAATAAAATAAAACTCCCCACACCCGATATTGATCTAACGCGTGTGAGGTAGTTTCAAGGACAAAATATTCGTCTCCCCTTGATTGAGCACGTTTAATAAATTTTTGCACCTCAAAGGCGTGAGGCGTGGTCGTGTGTAATCCAGTTTCATACATGATGTCTGCAACATCTGCATACACGCTTGAAATGAGAGAAACTTTTTTTCCTGCTGTTTTCAAAATGTGATAGATCAAATGCGCTGTGGTTGTCTTCCCATCAGTCCCAGTCACCCCAATCACCCTCAACTTCCGACTAGGAAAACAAAATATTACATTGGCGACAATCGCCTCTAATAAGTGAAACAAATTCTTTACCTTTCGTATAATCATAGTTTTTTATATTTTATTTTTTATATTTTATTTTTTAATTTGTCTTACTCCGGCGCTATATTATAATAAATAAATAATTCTTTAGCGAGATCAAAAAAAAGAGGCGCCGCGGTTTCTGACCCCCAAGGCGAAGCAGTAGGTTCTTTCAAGGTTACCAAAACAATAAATTTTGGTTTGTCAATCGGCGCAAAACCAACAAATGACGCAATCGTTTTATTTGGATCATAGTGACCTGCAATAGGGATTTGGGCGGTTCCTGTTTTACCTCCGATCCGATATCCTTTTGGGCGCGCCCATTTGGCGTCGCCGTTTTCAACAGTGGATTCAAGCATTTTTTTGATTTGCAATGAAACGGTCTCTTCTATTACTTTGCGTATTTTCTTTGGCTCAACAGTATGATCTTCATTATCAGAGCGAAAGACATGAACAACATGAGGTTCCATCAAGTGTCCACCATTGATAAGCGATGCAAAAGCACGAATCATTTGTATTTGAGTTACTGCTATGCCTTGACCAAAGGTTATAGTCGCATAATCAATGGTGTGCCACTCCGATTCAGGTCTCAAAAATGCCGACAGTTCGCCTTGCAAATCAATCTCTGTTTTCTCACCAATTCCTAATTTTTTTAAATACGAATAAAAAGTATGATTTTCAAGTTTTGAGCCAACATATATCATCCCAACATTGGAGGACTTTTCAAGTACTCGTGTGAGAGTAATTATACCTTCATATGTGTCATCCCATGTTTGAATACGGTGTTTACCGATAGTAACTGCTCCTTTTTCATCATATAGATCATCCGGTTTAATCACTTTTTCATTTAGAGCAGACGCCATAACTAATGGTTTGAAAATTGAACCTGGTTCATACACGCTGGAAAAAGTAGGATTCATAAAAAAACTTTCTGAAAATTGAGTATATTGAGTTTGATCAAAATCAGGAAGACAGCTCAAAGCAATGATCTCGAGAGTGTACGGTTCTGCTACGATAATACAGCCTTCACGAGCTCCGTATTTTTCCATTCCGTATGCTAATTTATTCTTAACTATTGTCTGTATCGCAGAATCTATCGTCAGAATAAGATCACGTCCATTTTCTTTCTGTATCTGATCCTGTATCCCCACAAATATTGGTTTTCCGAAAAGATCACGCTCTGATTTAAGAACACCAGGTAATCCTGCCAAATCCTGCTCATAATATCCCTCTATCCCAAAATACCCCACATCATCCCCTTTCTCATCTTTACCAACAAATCCTAAAAGATGGGAGGAAGCTGATCCCTCTGGATAGAATCTTTTTGGCTGTTCGTCAAACCCCAAACCTTTATTATGTAGCCGACTAATCATTTCTTGAGCGTTTTTATCAATGCCACCGATTATCGGTATCCACAGTTTATGACTTTTGATCTTAGCACTTATTGTCGCAACACCAAGATGAAGTATCGTATCAAGTTGATCAATCAAAGTATCTTTGTCGTTTATTTTTTTTGGCTCAGCATATAACAAATACGTTGTCTGATTGAGCACGAGTGGTTGCTTGTGTTTATCAAATATCTGTCCTCTCACTGGCATTATTTTTTTAGTACGCAAGTAGTTTTGTTTGTTATAACGATCTGAAGCAATAATTTGAATAAAAAATAACTTTGATATGATTACAATAAAAAAAATAATAAAAAATACAAATAAAAAAGAAAATTTATTCATGATGAAGAGCGTATTGTAAATTATCTATACGTATGAGACTTGTTTTTTTGGTAAAGCCCAATTGATGAGCTCTTTTTTGTAGATTATGAATAGAATCAACTATTGTAAGTTTTTTCTCAAGTTCACTATTTTCGCTTTGTACTGAAGTAAGTATACGCTCAAGTTTTAAGGTTTTCTCTCCGAATGTCATAGTATTTATAAAAAAATACACGTTTAAGATAACCAATGTACACATTAGACCGATACTGATTTTCTGAATATACTGTCTCATACGTTGCTGATATCAATCACTCTTAATTTTGCGCTTCGTTCAAATATACCTTCTTCTTTTTGCGCTACAATGGGTTTTTTCGTTATCAATCGCAATCCATGGCTACGAATAAATGATGCAACTATCCGATCTTCACCTTGATGAAAAGTAATAATGGCTATTTTTCCATCCTTACCTAATAGATGAATAGCGCCGTTAAGGCCTTTTTTAATATTTTCAAACTCGTGATTTACTTCTATACGCAACGCTTGAAAAATACGGCGCTTTATCCCTTCTCTATCTCCTCTTATTTTTAATTGACCGTCAAAAATGACTGAAAGTAATTCACCTACTTTTTCTATCTTTTGTATACG
Source organism: Patescibacteria group bacterium (assembly GCA_035290045.1). GTDB lineage: Bacteria > Patescibacteriota > Microgenomatia > UBA1406 > HO2-37-13b > DATDVH01. The sequence continues at coordinate 28,854 of DATDVH010000070.1, forward strand.
ACATGCCTGAAAAAGAGCATGAGCAATTGTCCGCGAATTGATTTCTTCAGAATTTTTACTAAAAATTTCATATAATTCGTGTGCTGATGAGTGATTGATAATGTCTATAGCAGTCTTCGTTAACCCCTTATGTATTCGCATATCAAGCGGCTCATCAATTTTCTTAAAGGAAAACCCTCGCCCACTGATATTAATTTGATCCATGGAAAGACCTAAATCAAACAATATCCCGTTAACATTTTCAAAATTATTTTCCCTTCCTATTCTTTCAATATCTGCAAAATTTCCGCAAACAAGTTTTAAATTTTTGGAATTTTTGACTTTTAGCTTTTGACTTTTAATTTGTGCTTCGTCCCATTCAATTGCTAAAACTAATCCACCTTTTTTTGTTATTTCTGCACTGTGTCCACCTTCTCCATATGTCGCGTCTATGTATTTTTTACCTTCTTGTATATCAAGAACACCTATAGTTTGTCTTAAAAGTACGGGTGTATGCACTAAATAATTAAAGGTCAAAAATTAAAAATTAAAAATTGCTTTGTGATTCTTTTGTATATCTCTTCCAATTTTTTGTCTCCCAAATTTCAAAATGATCTCCGACACCGATGATCATTACTGTTCCTGATGCTGAGATAAATTCTATCAATGCTTTTGGGATGACAAAGCGACCTTGATCATCAATGCCGATGTAATGCGCTCCTGCAAATATCATCCGTTTTTTTTCAATATGTTCTCGTTCAAGCAATGAGACGCTTAAAAGCTCTTGCGTCCTCTTTTCCCAGTCGTCTTTATCATATCCTGAAAGACACGTGTCAAATCCTTTGGTCAGTATAAATACCTCACCTTTCAGGTTTTCCCTTATTTTTTTCGGGATCACGACTCGTCCTCCATCAGTTACGGAAATAGCATATTCACCATAAAACACCATTTACTATCCATTACAAACCATTTTAAGCCAAAAGTCAAGGACTATTATGGAAAAGCTTGTTGACTTTATTTGGTATACTCTCTATCCTGATATAAGTAGAGGAGATGAATATGATTTTAACTATTATGTCTGCTGTTCCACAAAGGACTACTTCGTTTGATTGGAATACTATAGTAAATAATCCCTATATTTCATATATGACTAGTCCTGCCATTGTTTTTGGAATATTATTATGCGTAATAATAACATCTTTCAAACTTGGGGGATTCAAACAAGAACTATCAGACTATGAAAAGGATATAGAAAGCCTGAAAAAAGATGTAAAGAAACTTTTGAGTCATGTTGACATTATAAAAACTCATCTCTCAGACAAATCAGGACTTGATACTCATTTATTTTCAGCTGAAAGTCCACTTAGATTATTAGAAAAAGGCAAAGAACTACTAAGAAAAAGTGGATTTGAAAATATATATAAAAACAACAAATCTTGGTTTATCAGTCAAATCAAATCTCATAAGGTAAAAACTGA
>DATDVH010000071.1:0-20961 GCA_035290045.1 Patescibacteria group bacterium
TTTGCACACTCCAATTACTGCTTATTGCGCTGTTATTGTCACAGTCCGGATCAAAGACCGCAACATCACCACTCCCGGGAACTGCGCTTGCATCTCCACCGGCATCATTGCATGCTGATGGATTAGTGGTGCTCCAATCACTTGCATTAGTTGTTGCACTATCTCCATTGCCTCCCACCCAATAGAGGGTGGCGGCTGATACAGAAGAAGGGATTACGAAAAAGAACAAAAATACAATACTGAATAGTGTAAAAATAAAAGTGGTCGTGTTATTTTTCATACTGATGTATATTTATATATATTTTATAAGAGTTTTTTTTAGATAATGCAAGGGGATTTTTATGATAAAATATATTTTATGAGCACGCGGAAAGAATTTATTACAGTTTTAATTCTTCGCACGATCGGTAATTTTCTGATACTATCTTCTTTATTTCTTATTGTAAAAACCTTTTATCAACCAATCTCACAAGAGATTCGTTATTTTGTTGAAAGAAAGCTAAATAAACAATATATTGTCTCAAAGCCTCAAGACATAATATCACCTCTTATTGTTGAAAAACAACCCTCAAGAAGTCTTCTTGCAAGTCTTTTGAATATTCAACCCGTAGAAGTGATGACGCCAGAAGATCCTTCTTTTAGTATCGTGATACCAAAAATAGGCGCTAATGCGCGTGTATTGTCAAACATAGATGCATCAGATGAGAAGATGTATTTGACCGCTCTTCAAAACGGAGTTGCGCATACATTAGGGACTGCATTTCCAGATGAAGGGGGACATATTTTTCTTTTTGCCCATTCAACTGATTATTTTTGGAATGTAGGCACATATAATGCGGTTTTTTATTTGCTTGACAAACTTGATGTCGGTGATGAGATCAATCTTTTCTATCAAAATAAACGAATTGTGTATAATATGATCGGTAAGAGGATTGTTGAGCCTTCACAAGTAGAATATCTTACCAGGAAAACAAACAAAGAATTTCTCACTCTTCAGACGTGCTGGCCCGCAGGGACGACTCTCCGACGTCTGCTTATTTTTGCTCAAAGAGTAGCAGATTAAATAAAAAACAAAATATAAAAGATAAAAAAAATAAGTAAAGCTTGGACCAAGATTTATTTACTCTTTCGCGTCATATTTTTTATATTTTATTTTTTATATTTTATTTTTTTACCGTATCCCTACCGCATATATATCTGGATAATCATTCATTTCAGGATTGAGGTTCGCAAGAACCAAAATTTTTCCATCGGTCGTGAGGGCAAAAAAATTCTTTTGGTATGGTCCTGAATACACTGTTTGCTTATTTTGACCATCATAATCAACCACAGCGATTGTCTTTCCTTCGTTTATGACGATATGTTGCGAATCTGGATACCACAATATAAAATTAAAAATTAAAAATGAAAAATTAAAATTTTCTATGTTTATTTCAAAGTTTTTATCTTCTTTTTTATCGTATACGTAGATATGATTTTTTTGAAGATTTCTATTTTCTGGTGTTTGATTGGTTCCGATAAGTGCAGGGATAATAAAGTGAGGGAGAATGACGTTTTCCTGTGCTTGGTAGAGTATCTTTGAATCGTCAGGAGCAAAGCTGATGATTTTCATTGAAGATGACGCAATCTGTGGAAATGGGTCGCGGACAATCTCAAGTATTTTTTGCACTTTTTCTTCTGCTTGTTCATTCCATGATTGTTCTATAGTATTTTTTGATAAGGTGATGGCAAATGGCTCATATGTTTGTTCTGTCGTAGAGAGTAGATATGAAGCGCTATATTTCTTTTGTATTGATTGTGTGTTTGTCTCAAAAAAAGATATGATAATTTGTTTACCGTCGGGAGAGAAAAGTACATCGGCTGTTTTGAAATCAAGAGAATCTGGAAACGCAGATTTGAGCGCCAATAATTTGAGAGGATTGAAAATGGACAATGTTTTTTTGGATGTATCAAGAAGGTAAATACCGTCTTTTTTTATATCATTCAATGAAGAAAAAATAACGACGTTGGAATTTTTTTCCGAAAAAACTGCTTTTTGAATACCTAATGATGTCAGGGGTGATAATGAAGAATTTTGCGGAAAAAGAAGGGCGTCAGCCTTAAAAACAACTTCACCTTTTATTTTGATCTGTTTTGACCATGAAGAATAGCCTTCTTTTTTAATTTCTACAAAATATGTATTCGGTTCAAGAGCTATAGTGGTGTTTGTTGCTCCTTTGAGGACATTATTGATATATATTTTTGCTCCATCGGGGTAAGATGATGCGACCAATATACCTGTTGAAGTGATGTTTTTTTGTGAAAAATTGATACGATATCCGCGAGCAAACAGAATAAGCCCGATAAGAAGAATAAAAAAAAGAATGATACTAAAAAACGTGAGCACAATTTTTTTCATAGGAATTGAGAGTATGATTTTTTTGATATCTTTTAATATAGTTACAGTATATACTGATATTTTATTTTTGTTATTTTTATCTTTTGGCAATTGAATTATACTGTTTTTGGTAAATCATAGTATACTACTTTTTATATGAGATTGCGTGGTAAAGTAGCGATTGATCTCGGGACTGCAAATACTGTCGTGTATGTGGCAGGAGAGGGGATTGTGTTGAATGAGCCAACTGTCGTGGCGTATTCATTACAAGATAAACGCATAGTCAATGTTGGTCAGGAGGCAAAAGAAATGCTGGGGAGGACGCCGGGCAGCATCGTCGCAATTTATCCGTTGAAAGATGGCGTGATTGCAGATTACACTTTGACTGAAGCATTGATTTCGTATTTTTTAAAAAAAGCTCTCAGATCGTATGTATTCAGTCTCAAACTGATGATTACTGTGCCGGGTGGAGCGACACAAGTGGAGAAGCGTGCGGTAGTATCCGCATGTAAGAATGCTGGCGCAGGGGAGATATACCTCATGAGCGAGCCTTTAGCCGCCGCTATTGGTGCTAAAATCCCTATATCACAACCTTCTGGGCATATGATCATCAACCTTGGAGGAGGCACTGCTGAGATTGCAGTTATATCATTAGGACAGTTAGTTGTTTATAAAAGTGTTCGTACTGCAGGGAGAAAGATTGACGAGTCAATTATAATTCATCTAAAGAGACAGTATAATTTGATTATCGGTGAACGTACTGCAGAAGATATTAAGATGAAAATAGGCGTTGCGTATCTTTCGGGAAGCGATGGAGAAGAAGGAGTGATAGAGATTAAGGGAAGAGATTTTCAATCAGGATTGCCCAAAGTCGTTGAAATTCCCCAAAAATTTATATCAGAATCAATACAAAAACCGCTCAAAATAATTCTTGAAGGGGTCAAAGAGGTGCTTTCTCGTACACCACCCGAGCTTTCGGCAGATATCGTAGATCGTGGAATAGTGTTGACTGGTGGGACTGCGCTTCTGAAATCAATTGACAAATATTTTTCATACAATATCAATGTTATCTCATTTGTTGCGGAGGATCCATTACTGTGTGTGGTGCGGGGTATAGGTATGGCGATAGAAAATCTTGAAAGTTATAGAGACGCCATAAGATAAATTAAAAATGAATATAGTAAATAAGTTTATTTGTTCGTGAAAGACTATTTATTGAAGTATATATACGATACGTATCTCTATAAAATACTTATAATAAACATATTTATAATGATATTCTGAAAAAGAATTTTTTTAGTAAAATAGAGTATTAGACTTTTATATCTTTTTATTTACGTGTATAAAAAAATATAACAAGAATGATAGTTGAGCATTTTTTGATTATGTAGTATTCAACCCTATAGTTTATTATTTATGATAATGAAAAATGAAATTTTTGATATTCCAATTGAAGCAGTATCAAAATCAACTATCCGAGAGAAAATTAAAAAGTACCTTTTTCAATCCGATGGAAAAGGTGATTTGATTCATATTGTTTCCCTCAATGCAGAAAATATAATTATTGCTGAGCGCGACCGAAAATTTAGACAGGTTCTTGCGACAGCACAAATAAAGATAACTGATAGCGTAGGGGTTGCTCTGGCAGGACGATTGCTTGGTGTGGATGTGGGGGAGCGTATCGCGGGAGTTGATCTTATGGAGGATTTTTTTGACATGGCATCGTATGAACGCTTGAGAATAGTCCTTATCGGCGGAAAGAAAAAAGTAGCAGAGAGAGTCGTTCAGTGTCAGAAACAAAGGCATCCTGATCTCAATTGTATAGGGATTGAGGGAATTGCTGATATACACAAACCTACAGCAAAAGAAGAAAAAAATATATATTCTATAGTGCTTGAGAAGAAGCCAAATTTAGTATTTGTTGCATTTGGGTCGCCATTTCAAGAGTTATGGATTGATCGGCATCGCGATCTTTTTCATGGAATGGTGTGTATGGGTGTGGGGGGAGCTTTTGATTATCTTTCATACGATGTCCCCCGAGCGCCTCGTATAGTAATACGTATTGGTGGAGAATGGATTTTCCGTTTGTGTATTCAGCCATGGAGGATCAGAAGACAGCTCCGTCTTTTTTCTTTTATCATTCTTGTTGCAAAAAAGTATTTTTTACTGCTTTTCAAAAAGATATCTTCGTGAGACAATAGAGAACACGATATGGAAAAAGCAGTGATGGAAGTACTAAAGTATTTCAACTTTTTTGCCTACGCGCCTTCATCTGATGAAATATATACTTTTCTTTCTGTTAAAACAACCAAAAAGGAATTACGTCAAAAGCTTACTTCCATGGTCAAGCACGGATTTTTACTCAGACAATATCTTTCTCTTCCAGCAATTTTTAATTTTGCATTTTTAACTTTTAATTTACCCTTATATACCCTCCCTCCCCATCGTATATTTTTTGATGAACGGGTTGATAGGGCGCATATATCAAGAAAAAAGATTGAAGGAGCGATTCCCTTTATTCAACTTCTTGCGCGCATCACGTCTTTACAGATGATTGGTCTATCAGGAGGAGTCGCTATGATGAATGCAGGAAGGGGAGATGATATTGATTTTTTCATCATTACATCAGCAGGCCGTCTATGGACTACACGAATGTCCGTTCTTGCTGGAGCTGAGATGTGTGGGGTGCGAAGAAAAAGAAAATCTCGTCGGGTTAAAGACTCATTGTGCTTCAATCTTTTTTTTGAAGAGACTGATCTTACAGTGCCAAAAGAAAAACAAAATCTCTACGTAGCGCATGAGATAGTTCAGATGAAACCGTTTGTTATAAAAGACAATTCGTACAGCCGCTTTTTAATGGCAAATCAGTGGGTGCGGCGTTTTTTTCCTAATTGTAAATCCTTTGACTACGCTCAGGATTTACAGTATACAAATACATCAAAAAAATATAAAAGAAATACAAACTACATAGGTGATGCAGTAGAGTTTTTGTGTAAAAAAATTCAACTTTTTATTATGAGCAGACACAGAAGCACTGAACGTATTACTGATACTCAACTCTGGTTTTTCCCGCGTGATTTTGAGAGGAAATTGAGAAGGAGGCACATCGTTTGACAAGAAAAGATACTCGCATAATCTACAGAGTATATATTATAGGCACATCATAAATTTAATATAGTATTGGTTGATTGTTTGTCTTGAGAATGTGATCAATGAATTGGTTAGTAGATGGTAGAATAGGAGGTATGAATACCTTTTTGTATGGGATACTGTTTCTTTTTCCGATTTTTTTTCTGCCTATTACTCAAGACGCGTTTGCTTTTCAGAAACTGTATCTGATTATTGTTGTTACGACAATCATTATTGCTATTGGTATGATTCGCGTATTAGTTACAAAAAAAATAATGTGGAATGCGAGCATAATAAGTTTTTCCTCTTTTCTTATTTTTCTTTCTTCCCTTGCTTCAACACTTGTTTCATCACCAAATAAAATACAGGCGATTTTTACCGTTCCATCGGGGTTAACAGCGATTTTTTTCCTCGCAACGTGGAGTGTGGTTATAATTCAACTCCGACCGTCTAAAGCATGGATGGTGATGAAAATATCCACACTTTTTTTAAGCATTATAGTTATTGTGAGTTTTTTGTTTCATATCTCTTTTTCTCCGCTTGGTACTTATCTTGAGACAGGGATATTTATTGGTTTTTTTGTTCTGTGCGTGGTGTGCGAACTGATACAATCGCCGTATGTAAAACGGAAAACATTAGTATCTATAGCATTCTTAATCATTTATAGTATTGCAGGCGTTATCAGTATCCAGTTTGTGTTGAAAAACAAAGTAATGTCTTCATTACCATCTTATCGCATGTCATTTGACATCGCTCGTGCGACTTTAGCACAGCCTTCAACTGCTATTTTTGGCACAGGAGTTGACAATTATTCGTCGATTTTTACCAGATCAAAAACAAGCTCATATAACACAACGCCATTTTGGGACATAACTTTCGCTCATGGACGGAGTTTCATCCTTGATATGTGGGCGGAGATAGGGCTTTTTGGGGTAGTGTTTTTTATGCTCTTTATTATTGTCGTGTATTATCATTGTACGAGATTTACTACAAAGATGTTTTTTACATATGTTGTATTGATACTTTTTTTATTTCCTTCTTCTTTTGTATTGTTATTTCTTTTTTTTACTTGTGCTGGATTGATTATAGAAATGAATTGTCATGTCAGAAAAAAAGTCATGGTAGAGACTAATTTTCCTATTGTTATTATAGGGGGTCTTTTTTCTTTTCTTTTCATACTCTTTATATCCTATATATTTGTTCGTGTCTATAGGGCTGAGTATCATTATTCTTATGGACTGGTAAGTGTAAATAATCGAGTTGACGAAGCATATCGTCATCTACAAAAAGCTGTTGCGCTCAATCCATATACTGAGTCATACAGAATACGGCTTTCACAGCTGTATTTTTTGATTGCTGATGTAAGAGCAAAAAAAGGACAAGAAAAACTATCAAAAAACGATACGCATCTGATCGCACAGGCTCTTGAATTTGGTCTGACGCAGGCAAAAGCAGTGATTCGCCTCAATCCCGAAAAAGCCATGAACTGGGAAAATCTGGGAGATATCTATGGGTTTATCGTCGGCACGGTCAATGGAGCTGATGTATGGGCAATCGCAAGTTATCAACGAGCGATACAACTTGATCCTGTCAGTCCGCGTCTTCGGCTCAAAATAGGGGGGATGTATTATAAAACGAGCAAGTATGAAGAAGCGCGCAACTATTTTCAACAGGCTATTGAGCTGAAGTCGGATTGGTCAAATGCACATTATAATCTGGCGCATGTGTTTTTTCAGGAAAAAAAATATCAGGAAGCAGTGAATGAATTGGAAAAAACTGGGGCATTGCTTGTACCAGACAGCGCAGAATTTCAAAAAACCACAAAAGAATTAGTGGAATTCAAAAAATATATACAATAAATATTTACTTGAACCATGGCGGGAATAAAATCCTGAATGCTAACGCTCCGTCGGTGCGCCGTTTATTTATTTTTCAATTCAGCGATTATCTTTTCGGCTCGCTTTATCCAACGCTCTTCTTTTTGTATATCTGCCAAATCAATAAATTTTTGGTATGCTTCAATCGCCTCCTCCTTACGGCCGAGAGAAGAAAGGGCATTGCCGAGACCGTTGTAGGAATGAACAAAATGAGGGTTGATTGCAATTGCTTGCTGATGTGCTTTGATCGCTTCCTTATAATATCTTAAATTAAAAAAGTTTCCGCCAAGATTATAATAAACATAGGGATATTTCGTATAAGCTATAACTGTTTGACGATACGCCTCAATTGATTCCTCATAGTATCCGAGAGAGAAAAGCGCGTTGCCTATGTTACTTAATACTTGGATTTGTTGCCCGTATTCTGGGGAAAATACAGCTAAAAATTGTTTCTGTCTTCTTTGAAGCCGATCGAGTTTATCTCTATATTTTTCGTTTTTAATATCAAACATGAGTCCTTCAGGATAAGGTTTTTGACTAAATACAATAATGTCCGAAACCGTCATCGGAGAGCCGTCATTTTTTGTACCTGTAATCATTTCATCAGTCAATTCTACATTGGATAAAAGTTTTAACATATCCCGTCGTTCAACATGGTTGTCATTGGTTACTAAAAATAAAATGGAATGATTTGGCATATCACCTACAAGATAATTGAGTCCTGCTTCTCTCATTAAAATTCCACCGAGTATGGATGCGCCCACACAGTTGATATATTGATTTTTCACAATTTCTGATGGATTATTTGCACGAGATTGAAATGGGAAATTGCTGACTGCCTTCTGAATTATATTTGCAATCTTTCGTTCTTGAGTGCTGATTTTAGTTGTATCGGCTGTTTTGCGGACAGATTCAAGTTCGGCTTTGAGTCGTCCAATATTCAGAGCATCAGAAAGTTTTCTTTGCTCAATGCGCAAATCAATACCAAGCTTTTCAAAGAGAGAATTCACGCTATGTCTCCATCCGCGTTCTTTCATCTCGCTCACGAGTTTTTCAAGCCCGCGACGAAAAATAGCAGTCTCAAATTCTCTTTTGGGCGTTTCTATTTTTTGTTTCATCGCTTTTTTAATTTTGACGATAAACGCGTGGTGAAAAGGAGTATCACTTTGCCAAGGTTTAAGATGATTTGTGTTTACCTGTAATTCTCCGCTTTCATTTTTCCTTTCCAATTCAAATGCTTTTTCCGACACTTTGAAAAACTGAGCGAGGGTTTTTTGTCGTTCGGTTTCATACAATTTTTCTTTTTGCAATGGATCGCCAGCGGATTTTTTTTCAGTTCCTGCTTGCCGCGATTGGTAAAGAGTGTCTCCTGCTAAAAAACGATCTACTGCGTCTATCTCGGAAGGGGTTAAATCATGTGAAGCAATAGCATCAATAGTTTGTTTTTTTTCAAATTCTCCACTCGTGAGAGATTGTCCGTAGCCGTAAAGTTCTTCAGCAAGAACGCGGGCTATATCTTTCCCTTGATCAATAGTACTTAATCTCTGGGCAATATATATTCCTGCGTTCTCAAATATCTTTCCCAATTCACGCAGTTTTTTCTTTGCTTCGTCCCGACGTTCCGGTTTATTAGCAAAAGTGTCGCGATCAACCACTTCCATAATTCCAATCATTTCCCATAGTTGTAAATCTTTGGGGATGTACAAAGTTTGCTTGTCATCAGGTCTTTTTTCTAATATGTCCTTTACGCCTCTTTGTTCCCAATCAGCGCGATTGACTACTTCTAATGCAAGAGAATCATTGATAGGAAACCACTGTTTCTTCATAAAATTCACATATGAAGGTCTGATAAATGGTTTCTGTTCTACGATCTGTTTGACTTCAAATCTCGGCTGTTCTCCTAAATCATCCATAATTTTTATTTCATTATATTATATTGCGATCAGATTTCAAATTGAGCGATTAACGGATAATGGTCGGAGAAGGGAAGTTGTTCTGCGCGCACGCGTGTTACGCTTACTGATTTTGTAAAAATATAATCAAGTTGGTGTCTCAGAAAAAGAATGCGATGCGTTTTTAAGTTTCTCGTTGCATCTTCAAACTGATATTTCTTGATCAACCGTTTGAGTGAGAATCGTGGTAATGCTGACGTATAATTAAGATCTCCGACGATGAGTGTATTGGGAATAGTTTGTACTTGAATGAATATTTTTTTGAGTTGATTGATACGAAGTTTGTTCAGTCCGATGCTTAAATGAGTGTTGGCTACCATTAGTTTTTTATGCGTATTGGTTTCAAATAGAGTTAAGAGTGATTTGCGTTTCGTTGATCGTTTTAATAGATATGACATGCTTTTTTCAATACGGCTTGCGCCTAAGAGTAATTCAGTATCGTTTATGATTTTGAGTTTATTTTGATTAAAAATGGTGAGTTGACCATAAATCTTTCCCCCAAGATAGATAGAAGGAGCAAAGCGATAGTTTGATGTAGATTTTCGTGAACGCATACATGTATCAATTTTTTCATAGGGAAATTCCTGGAAACACATGATATCAAATGTATTTTTTTTTCGTTCAATCTCTGCAAGCCAGTCCAAGATGATGTCCAATTTTTTACCAAAATAAATATTATATGAAAGTAATCTAAACATACTATGTTTTTTTACCACAGAGCAAAAATGATAAAACTGTCTATTACTAATGCCAAAAGCATTTGCATAACCGTATGTTTTTTGAGCGTAAGACGAGACCAGAAAACTGCTGGGATGATCAGATATAGCCACCACAACTGAAAAGAGAAAAGTGCGTTAATAAGAATAGCAAAGGTATAGCTGAAGGTGATATGAAAACTAATTTTATAAAAAAGAGTGATGAGTGAAGAGACTGTTATAATAATATATACAATTTGAGTAAGGTGAAAGAGGGTAGTAAGATGGCGTATATTCAGAAAATAAAGAAGAGCGAGGAGACATATATTGATAATGATAAGAAGTGGATAACGCTCTTGCCGTAGGCTGATGTCAAGATCAGATATTTTTTTTGTCTTTAAGAGAACAATGAAAAGAATAATAGGTATAATAAAAGCAATGAGAATGACGATAATCATGTTGTTTTTATTTTGAAAAAGGCCTTTATAATAAGACGAGATTAAAAAAAAGATAACCCACGATACCGGGCCACATATAAATGAGATAATTCGCGCGCTTATCATTTTCATAGAGTAGGATTTATTATACAGTATTGTTATATGCAATTTGAACAAGCTGATGATATAGTGATATGGGTTAAAAAACTTGTTGACAAACTTAAAATGAGTCATATTGTCATCGGACAAATTGCATGTGTGCGCAGTAGAGGAAGTGTTGCTCGTGCGTATGCGCGTATATGGGGATTGCCTCGTATATTTCAGTTGGCTTTTGGATATAAGGCAGTTTATGTGATTGAAGCGATATCGGAGCATTATGACAAGTTAGATCGTGAAGATAAAATCAAAACACTAATCCATGAACTGCTCCATATCCCTAAGACATTTTCTGGTGCGTTATTGTCGCATAAAGGTAAAAACCGAAGAATCAATCATGCGCAGGTAAATCAACTATATAAACGACTACAATCAGTCTCAGATTAAAATTATAGTTAAATTTATTCTATCTTATACACGATGACATTTTTTGCATATTCTAAACCTCTTGTTCTAGCAACCTCATGTATTACACTGTTTTGAGTTGTTTGATCTGCTTTTACAATCTGTAATACCTTTCTATAGTGAGTTTTTGAGTCTGTTTTTTCAATTGCTAAATTACTTTCTGTACCATTTGCATTCCCAAAGTGTCTACCGTTTTCCATGTTCATAGTATATGATAAAATCCTTTAATTAATAGCAAAAAGTATGATAGTATATGATGAAGTTTTTGTCAAGGACATTATTGATGACAATATCTTATCAACAAGTTATTTACCCTGCATCACTCTTTTTAAGAGTTTTCATATTTTTTTCACCTCCCTTATGTTATTTTTCCTTTTTCCGAATTTATAATCCGATAATGAAACAATGTGTTAGTTTATTTTTTTTACCAACTGGCGGAATTCCCCCCACACCCCCCTTCCGCCCGCCTCGCCTTGCCTGCCCGACCGATAGGCGGGAACCGGAGCGGAAAAGACGATTTTCCCGCTCGTGAGCGGGATCCCGTCCAACGGCGGTGACAATTTTTTCTTTAGCGGCAAATTCTCGTAATTCAGAAACTTAGGATTCACGGTTTCATTCCCGAAATCGCAACAAAATACTTTCCGAAAGTATTTTCATCAATGTGCACATTAACCAGTTTATTTTTAAAAATGTTAATGTAGGCGGGAAATTTATGAAGCTTTTCCCACGTTAAACCAAATATCATTTCTGGAACAAAAGTGAACGGGTAAAAAATTTTTCTTACACCCTTCAGGGGTTGTGGTCCAGAAATAGAAATAAGTCCTTGGGGCTTAACCGCGTCAATTAAATTATGCAACACCCTATCGTCTAAATATCCGAAATTACTTAAAGCAGCGTCAAATTTATGGTTAAAATCTTTCAGTGGATTATATTCTCTCACATCAGCAAGGACCAATTTTACGTTAGTCCATTTATTTTTCTGTATTTTTTCTCTAGCTATTTTCAGCATACCTTCAGAGAAATCAACTCCCACTATAAAACCTTCTTTACCAACTTTATCTACAATAAAATCGAGCTCATATCCAGCACCAACACTATATACCAAAACATTATTACCTCTTTGAAGTTTGAGATAGTCAATAGCTCTTTCCTTAATCCTAACTACATCCCCGAGTATAGGAATCCAAATAAACCAGCTGATATGCTCTTGTATTCTGAAAAGAGGTGGGAGCAAATGATCATATAAAAATTTGTAGAACTTCATTTTGAAAGATAAAAAATTCCAATTTGTGCTTAAAATCGCTGACGAGCCCTCGCAGAGGGCAAGCCAACAAAGACATTTCCCAACTGGCGGAGGAGGTGGGATTTGAACCCACGCGAGTTTTTTAAACTCAAGGGTTTAGCAAACCCTCGCAATGGACCGAGCTATGCGACTCCTCCTAACAATTTCTTAAATCCATTTCCCCCTTTATACGATTTTATTTTTCTTTCCCTCCTAATAGCTTGAATTTTGTTCGGCAATTTTTCTTTATAGATAATTTCCCAAGGTATGCCGAACTTCGTTGATTTTGTCAACCCTTTGTTATGCCAGTTTAATCTTTTTTCAAGATTTTCTGTATAACCAGTATAATTCCTTTTTATTTTTTTGCTCTGTAAAATATATACCCACATTTGTGTTAAGCAAACCCTCGTCCCGCCATGGCGGGAGACCGGGCTATGCGACTCCTCCTTTTTTTTGTGCCGCAGAGAGGAGTTGAACCTCTACGGGTTGCCCCACAGCGTTCTGAACACTGCGTGTCTGCCATTTCACCACTGCGGCAATAGATAATCTTCATTATATCACTCTTTTCTCAATTCTTCTGCTGCTTGTTGAGGATCAACCGTATTTACTGAAAGACCAGTCCCAAGCTCAAAGCCTGCTCGATGGATGAAGCGAGGAATGATACGAAGGTACCAATTTTCTTTAGGATAGATATAATAATTGTACGAAAAAGACATATGAGAAGGTGCGATTTTCTTATGCACACGTTGCAATTTTTTCAAAATACTTTGGAAGATTTCTGAAAGATCGGTGATATGTTCATCTAATATATCTCCAAAGACTGTTTTTTCAATACGAGGAGCAATCCATACTTCATAGGGCCATTGGGAAAAATCCGGGCAGTAGACATCAAAATATTTATTTGCAATTATTACATTTTGTATTGGTTCTTTTACGACGACGTCAAGATTAATTTGATTAGGGAGTACGACAATCTGCGAATGAGGGTGATCAAGCGATGCTCCGGCATTTTCTCCATGGTTACAAAAGATAAGCACTTGACCACTTTTCTTATGAAGATTATATCGCAGGCGGTATGTTTTCAGGATAAGTTCAACGTGGTTTACATTGAGTTCTTCAATATCTTTATTTGATGACGGGGAGTGGATGATCACTTCGTGAATATCAGTGATTGGATATTTGTTTGGTATGACGCGGACAGTCCAGCCTTTTTCATTTGCATGTCCTGTGCCATAACGCATGAGTTCAAGAGGAGTCTCTTTTTCATTACCTGGGCAAAATGGACATATATTTTTATGTTTTCGCTGTGTTGGGCGATCCACACGAAGAGGTGATATAATGACCCAACGTTTGGTTGATATGTCAGGAACGTATTTGGACACAAAAATTAAAAGTTAAAAATGAAAAATTAAAAGTTATATTGAAGTATAAAAAATAAAAAAGATAAAATCAATCCCGATTTAATTTAGATTGATTTATATACCCATCGTAGTTCAGTTTGCAAACCTGCCTGTCGGCAGACAGGGCAAAATGAACGTACTGAAAGTCCTGAGCAAAGCCGAAGGACGAAAGGTTATACCGCTTACAGATGAAGTAAATTGTTGCGATTTCATCTGAAAGCGGTATAATACAATAATGAATTTAATTGTAGGATTAGGAAACAGGGGAGAAAAATATCTGCACAACCGTCATAATGTGGGGTTTATGATGGTAGACTTTATTTTTAATCAAATTAAAAATGAAAAGATTGTCCCGAGCGAAGTTGAGGGATTAAAATATGATAAATATGCACAGGCTGAAACAGGAATATATAAAATAAATAATGAAAAAGTTATTCTGATGAAACCAATGACGTTTATGAATCAGTCAGGAGATGCGGTCAGATCATGTGTTGCTCGGTATTCATCAGATCTCTCAGACGACGTATTCATCGTTCACGATGATCTTGACATCAGATTAGGTGAATACAAAATTCAAAAAGGAAAAGGACCAAAACTACATAACGGTATTGCTTCTATAGAAAAAGCATTGGGCACATCAGATTTCTGGCGAGTGCGTATCGGTATTGACAATCGTCATAAAGATGTCCGTATTCAAGGAGAAATATATGTGCTACAGGATTTTTTATATGAGGAAAAAGAAGGGTTGCATGCAGTTTTCACTGATATATGTAATGCTCTCAAATATCCAAAAGCACTATAAAAATTTCAGTTGCCTTCCATAGATTTTCTTATGATTTGATTTTTGCGAATAGAATTAGAAGTTTTTTTCATATTGTTTCAGAAGTGGGTCTGATCGTTGGAGTGTTGTCTTGGATGTTTCATCATTTTTGAGGTAGTAGTTGAGAAATGCAGTGCTGTAGGAGTTAATGACACGGGAAAATTCGCTTGATTGTTGACATTCAGCGATTGATCCGTACGAAGCACATATCTGATTATAAAAACTTCCGTGCACGCCTCCTGAAAGTTTGAGGAAGAATTTCGCTCCTTGAGCATCATCATATACCTTTTTTCTCGGGGTACTATTGAGAAGATCTAGATCATCTTCATCATCTCCCTGCATTACCATAAGAGGAAGAGTGATGTGCGAAAGATTGTCCTGAAAAGGAAATACTCCTCCTGATAGGATTACAGCGGACTTGATGCGTTTATCGTAGTAGGTATTGTTTGGATGTGCGCCGATAAGACCAAGTATGGTTATACCTCCATAGGAATGACCGATGAGTCCGATAGCATTTTCATCAATGGTATTAAAAAGAGCATGTTTTTGAGTATTATTAAATTGAAGGAGAGCATCAATGATGCGTGAAGTGCCTGGTACGCGTTGGTTTGTTGAAAGTAAAGAAAGAATAGCTTCTGAATCGGCATTTTTCATAGTGCGCAGTTCTCTGAGAACTTCAAGCATGCGCGCTGATTTTTCTCTGCTATCGCTCCGGCAAATAGTCGCGTTGTCTAAAAAATCAGGCGCCGCGACCATATACCCTTGTCGTGCTATATACTCAGTGAGAAAAAGCGACTGA
Organism: Patescibacteria group bacterium; assembly: GCA_035290045.1. Taxonomy (GTDB): domain Bacteria; phylum Patescibacteriota; class Microgenomatia; order UBA1406; family HO2-37-13b; genus DATDVH01. Next base: position 15,330 of record DATDVH010000071.1, read on the forward strand.
GTGCCGCACATGAGATCGCCATGCAAAAAGAGAATAAGAGGATAAGGAGAACTGCTTTTTTTCACAGGCGCATCCTGCGCCACATTACTTGCTATAACACCATTTCGCAGTTTGTTTTTAACTGTGGTATAGGTGAAAGAAGAAGAAGAAGCATCAGTCGGGTACCATATATTAGTAGTGATTTGATGAGATGTTCCTTTTTCATCAACGATAGAGACAGTATATATTCTGTATCCTACATTTGTTGACGGAGAAGTTGGGATTAGAGGAGATGGCAATATGCTTTTTTTCAAAAAAGGAGTGCGTTGACGCAATGGCTTACTAAGGCGTGCCATTATAAGGATAAGAATTATTATGATAAGAAAAAAAATGATTCTTTTCATATATCTTATTAGGAAACTCAATTATATCATATTGTCAAGGATTTTTTGGTATACATCTTCATAATTATTAGTCATGATTGCTTCTGTAAAATGCTTTTCAACGTGTAGTCTACAGGTTTTTCGGTCAATTGCATCTATTTTTCCAATCGCTTCAACCATCTCATCAACCGTATCAACTAAATATCCCGTTTCATTATTTTTTATAAGCTCAGGCGCCGCTCCGTTTTTGAAAGAAATGACCGGCGTTCCTGTTGCCATTGCCTCAACCATGACCAAACCAAATGGTTCATTCCATTGGATAGGGTTTAAGAAAGCATACGCATTGCCATAAAGTTTGTTCTTCTTAACATCATCAACTTCACCGACAAAAATAACGCGATGATTATCAATCAACGGTTTTACTTCTTTTTCCCAGTACTCAAAATTCGCGCCTTCCAGTTTGTCAATAGCTCCGGCGATTTTGATTGTCATTCCTGCTTTTTGTGCCGCCTGTATTGCTTCTCTCGTCCCTTTATCTGGATTGAATTTGCCAAGCCACAAAAGATAGTTTTGAGGGGAATGGTTTAAGGTAAAAGGAGTGAGATCAATTCCGTTATATACTGTCGCAATCCAATTCATATTTTCTCCTCCTCGTCGTTGGGAGTTGGAGATTGAGATATAGTTCAAATCTTTATATTTTTGAAAAACTGCGTGTCGGTCATCTCTATTTTGCGCCACAGGATAGGGGAAATGAAGTGTAAAAACGACTTTGTGTTTTATCGGCACCGCAAGGGAAAGCGCAAGATAATCGCTTGATTTATTCAGATGCATATGGATGATATCAAATTCTTTTTCCCGATCAAAGGCTTCAGTGATATTTAATAATGGATACATAATGTTTGTCCACGCGATATGATCGCGGAAAAGCGGACGAGGGTAGACAGATACTAGTTTCGCGTTTGTGTGAGAGGTGCCTACGGCAAAAAGTGTGACGTCATGTCCTTTTGTAACGAGTCCTTCAGTAATGCTTGAGACGATTCGTTCAGTCCCGCCATAAAGAGGTGGAGGTATATTTTCCCAAAGCGGTGCGATTTGCACAATTTTCATATTTTTAGTATACGTTATTTTTTGAGAAAAAAGAAAGTGAAAATTTATTCTATATGATACAATAATATTCATATCATATGAATAATAAAACTGAGCTTGAACAATACATCAAAAAAAATCTCAAAGACCGCGCGTTTATCATAACATCCAATAGAGAACCATTTCTCCATGTCAAGACTCCCGACGGAGTACGATTGATGCAATCGGCAGGCGGTGCCCATACGCTTCTTGATTCAATTGCCAGAGTATGTCATGGGACGTATGTAGCACATGCTGGAGGCGATGGAGATGCGGAGACGGTTGATGCGCATGGCAGGATCAAAGTGCCGCCTGGCGAGGAATCCTACACGCTCAAGCGCGTTTTTTTATCAAAAAAAGAAGTGGATAAATATTATTATGGTTTTGCCAATCAGACGTTATGGCCTTTGTGTCATGCGGTATTTGTCAAACCGATCTTTGACCCTTCATGGTGGGACTATTATAAATCAGTGAATGAAAAATTTGCTCAGGCAATACTTGATGAAATAGGTGGTAAGAAAGCATTTGTCTGGGTGAATGATTATCATTTTGCACTTCTCCCTCAACTGCTTCGTGCATCAGGAAAAGACATACGGATCGGTACTTTCTGGCATATTCCTTGGCCTACTTATGAGATTTATCGGGTGAATCCTTGGAGAAAACAGATACTTGAAGGACTTTTAGGGAGCGATTTTTTATCTTTCCATCGGGGCTATCATGTTCAAAATTTTTTCCAATGCGTCCAACGCGAGATGGAAGCACAAAACGACAGTGAGCAATCATGGGTGATGTATCAAAATCATAAAACCCGTATTGAAGATTTAGCCGCAGGGATTGATTATCACGAGATTTTGACTGCAAAAAACAAAGATTTATCAGGGAGAGCGCTTATAAAAAAAGATTTTGGTATAGATATTCAATATATCGCTATTGGCGCTGATAGACTTGATTATACAAAGGGTTTGATTGAACGAATGAAGATGATTGATCGGTTTTTGGACAAATATCCAGAATTTATTGGTAAGTTTGTCTATTTTGGTATCACTGCTCCTTCTCGTTCACATATCCCTGCATATCGCCATTATGCAAAAGAATTCACTGATCTTATTGAAAAAGTAAACTGGAAATATTCAAAAAACGGATGGAAGCCACTGCATATCACCTTGAAAATAATTCCGCGAGAAAAAGTCATATCTTATTATCGGAGCGCTGATTGTTGTTTAGTTACACCTCTTGACGATGGTATGAATCTTGTCGCAAAAGAGTTCGTGTTATCATGCGATTCATCACGGGGCATGTTGGTGCTTTCACAGTTTGCCGGAGCTTCAAAGGATCTCCGATATGCGATACAAATCAACCCATATAATGTAGAGATGGGTGCCGATGCGATATATCAGAGTTTAACTATGGAAAAGGAAGAAAAAAAACGTCGCAATATAAAAATGCGCGATGAACTGAAAGTGAGGAATATCTATCAATGGGGAATCAATTTTATCAATAAAACACTTTTTGATTAAAAGATATGAAAATCGCACTGATTTCACCACCATGGATTGCAGTTCCGCCTGTAGGATATGGCGGGATTGAACGAGTTGTTTCAATTATCGCCGAGGGAATGGTACAAAAAGGACATGAAGTCACGCTTTTTGCCACAGGAGACTCGCATACTTCAGCATATCTTGATTTCTATTATAAAAAAGCACGAGGCAATAATCTTCCGCTTAAATTCAATCCCTATAACATGTTGAATCATCTGTATCATTTTTTTAGCAGATCAAAGAAAAAATTTGATATTATTCATAATCATTCGGGACGATTAGCTCTTTTTTTCTCTCATTTTACCGAGACTCCTTTTTTATACACACTTCATGGATCATATATGAAAAACGATTCAGAAAGCATGTATGATATCGCTGATTCAGGAAGAGAAGTGCTCAAGCAATTTGCCCATATTCCTTACGTTTCAATTTCAAATAAACAGCGAGAAGGTTTGCCAGAATTAAATTATGCAGATACCGTTTATAACGGTATTATTCTTTCTGAATTTGATTTTGATGAAAAAGGAGGAGATAATCTACTGTGGTTTGGGCGTGTAACGCCGACAAAAGGTCTTGACAGCGAGATTGAAGTCGCACAACATACAGGAAAAAAGCTTCATGCGATTTATTTTCTTGATGAAGGAGATGCTGATTATTTTAAGAAAGAAATAGAACCGTTATGCAATATTCCTTCATGCACACTTTCAACGGAAGTAAAAAATATTAAAGATAAGTCGGATTTTTTACGCAGTGGAAAGGCGCTTCTTTTCCCCATTCATTGGGACGAACCGTTTGGGATCGTTATGGTTGAGGCTCTGGCATGCGGTACTCCTGTGATTGCGTATGCCAAAGGATCAGTGCCTGAGGTGATACGCGATGGAGAGACTGGATTTATCGTGAATGATGATGAAAAGAGGGGAGATTGGATCATAAAAAAGTCTGGAATGGAAGGATTACGGGAAGCTGTTGAAAGAATGTATACAATGCCTGAAGAAAAATATAGGCTTATGAGGCGTGCTTGCAGACAGCACGCGGCGCGTCATTTTACTATTGAGAAGATGGTGGATGAGTATGAGGAGGTCTATAGTCGGGTCATTCAAAATGGCACGTAACTTTGTTACACCGAGATGTCGTATATATTCCACCTCTGAGGTGTTATATTCCCAACATCCAATAATCAGGATTAAAACTTTATGAACGAAATTTCAGATAATCATAAATCCAGATTTGAACAATCGCGTTTGGCGCACGAAGAACTCGCTTGTAAAGGAGATGTTGCCCGCGAAAGCTGGAAGCAGGCTATTAAAAAATTACATACGGATTACAAAAAGGGTTATCAACCGGAGCATGTCATTACTGATTTTTACAAGGAAGTGAACAATCTACAAGAATATTATCATTATGAAGCGGATACGTCTGATCATAAAGTCCCGGTTGATATTTACGTAAAAAGAAAAGCACTGTCAGCAATGTGGAGTGATGTTACGATGGATTCGTCAGTTGAACAGGGAGGTTTTTATTACGGTGATTTCATTTACGATTCTCAACAAAAACGTTTTGCGATAGCAATCAAAGAAGTAAACCCTGTATATGATCCAAACCCGCATCATTCAGGATTTATAATGTTTTTGAATGCTTCAAGGGGCACTAAAGATAGAGAAGATCACTATTTAAAGCAAGGATTAAGCAGGCTGGGTTTTTACCATAGTCATCCGAAACCATATAGTGTATTTTTCACTCCCGAAGACGTAGATTGTTTTGCCAAGCAAGCAGGTCAACCATACCAAGTTGCCCTTGTTATTGCAACAGGTAAGAAACAAGCGGGGTTTTTCTTTTGGGAAGAGGGTGAGGTAAAAAGGACAGAAAATTCTTATTTCAACTTTTTTATCGAAAATGAAATAAAATCTCCAATTCCAATTAGCCCACAAATTTCACCGTCTATTATGCTAGATAATAAACAAACAGAAAAAGCAGTTTTTTCAAACTTTACTCAATTCACTCCCGATTATTTAAAAAGTAAAGGATATGAGCAAAGCGTCAAGGAATATCAACTGGAATTTGAACGACTAATCAGTCAAAATACTGCTTTTGAGCCGCTTCGTCAGTATATTCCCGACATGACTGAAAAAGGAGCACAGGCCATCAGAAAAATCAAAGTGCATTTTGCCAATCAAGGAGCCACAGTCTCATCTGATCAATGGCGAAAAATCTTTACTGATGAATGGATCAAACCATTTCTTGATGCGTTTATCAATGATTCTCGTTTTCCTGTGCGAGGGACTGATGCTCAAATGACGCAGTTGAAAAAAACAACTGAGTCTGCGTTTGAAACTCTTTTCAACATTGAGATGATAAATGACAATCAAGCGCCGTCAACCTTGGGAATATAATAGAGATGTAATTTTTTTCTTGCTTCCTCAAAACTTGGCAAAGATGATCCTGGTGTATAAGTCAAGGACTTTTGCGACACACCTCCTTTCTCTATTAAATATTGCAGAGGACTTTTAAGGTCTAGGGATTTGTGAGGTCTAAATAATTTTTTGATGTATATTCAACAGGTTTTTTTCCTTTTTGGAAAATTTTTGCGCCGGTTGAGCCTTTCAGCTG
>DATDVH010000072.1:0-3565 GCA_035290045.1 Patescibacteria group bacterium
ATACGCGCCAATAATGAAGAAAATCCCCTCATATATTCCAGTAAGATGGCGAGATTCTTTTTGTCCAACATATATCATTTTTAAGAAAAAATTAGTTGGTGAACCGATTTCTGAACCAGACAAAAATGCACCAAATTTCATAAATGCAAGAGCAAGAAATAATCCCGGCATACCATAATCAATCACTTTTATAAAAGGTATTTTTTTTGATCTGATAAAAAGAAAAAAGCATAAAAAACCGCTCCCCAATCCTGCGTAAAGAAAAAAACCCGGATAACCATTTACAAGAATAATTTTGAGGATGTTAAATCCAAATAGGGAAAAATTCAACCATACATACATAAGCCGCGCCCCGATAAGTCCACCGATGAGCCCCACGAAAACACCATCAAATATATCCTCTTCCTTGTATGAAGTAAGTACGATCAGTTTCCATAGTAAAAATAATCCCCAGAAAAACCCCAACACAACAAATACACCAAAAGTATAGAGTTTGATAAAACCAAAATCCAATAATACAGGCAACATACATCATTGATTATAACCTATTCGGTTATTGATTTTTAGGGACATAGAAGGAAACAATAAAAAAAACTATTGCCAACCACACCGCGATTTTGTCAACGCCAAAGACGTCGGATAATATACCTGAAAGAAATACAGGTATAATGGATGCAATATTGATAAGCGCATTTAAAAGACCAAAATACCCTGCCCTTCTCTCATCACTCGTTGCCTTTTGCAGATTAGTATATGAAATAATCATAATAATACCAGAAGAAAAACCAAACCCGACAAAAAGTATAAAGTTGAGAAAATTGAAAAAACTTCTTGAGTGAAATTGAGAAATGACAAAAATAAAAAGAAATATACTTCCACACAGGATAAAAAACACTCGTGATAATTTTTTTTGTTTATATGCAATATCAATTCTATTGACCACAAGCGACGCGATAAGAAATCCTAATGCAATAGGCAATACTATCAGAAACGAGAGATCCTCTACAGGAATTTTCAATATTTTGTCTGCAAAACCTGGCGACAATGCGATCAAAATAAAAAAAACTACTTGAAGAAAAACAATTGAAAAAATACATTGACTAATGCTTTTATCTCTCACAAAGTCCTTTATCACCAATAATAAATGAAAGCTGAATTTTTTAATAAGATTGAAAAAAGGTTGTCTAAAATTGGTATAGAATACTTTTTCCTTTATTGGAAGAAAATAGAGCGTACATGTGCTGATAATGTATGCGCCAAAAATAAAAAAAATAGTGTTAAAACCAAAAAACTTAAACAAAAATGAAGAAAGGAAAAATCCTCCTATAAGACTCAGATTGATTGTACTTGCAAAATATGCGTTTGCTTCAATAAGTTTATCGCGAGGAACAAGTTTTGGCATGATTGACGATTCAGCAGGAGTGAAAAATTGAGTAGTGAATGATAGAAGACAGATAAATATATACAGATAAAAAACAGTGTGCGCAGAAAAAAACATAAAGAATACAAAAAAAGCTCGGAGCAACATGGTAAAAAATAAAATCCACTTTTTTCCCATACGATCTACAATGACTCCTGCTAATATACTGCTTACAAAAGACGGCAGCAAATATACAAGAAGTACGATAGATACCGCGATGTTAGAATTGGTTTTTTTATAGATAAAAAAAGTAATAAAAAAAAGCAATACATTATTCGCCAATTGCGACAACCCTTGAGCAATCCATAAATATACAAAAGCCCGATTCTTGAACAAAGATATCATAGCGAGTTAAAAAATTTTAGAACAATATTGTACGATAATAGGTTATTTTATCATGTTAATATAACAATAAAAATACTATTTCAAGGATATAATAATGAAGAAGGAAGTATTAAGTATTTTTACTCTTTTTTTTCAACTCAGACAACACATTGAGAAGATTTTTTCCCTGATTTTTTATCACCTTTACTGTTTTATTTTTTGAAAAAAGCGACAGTCCTGCGTGAAATAAATGCCGTGTCGGATTTTCCTTAATAAATATTCGTGCTTTTGAAAGATTTTTTACTCGGGATAAATGATTATTCAGATGATTGATAAATACCGAAACTGCTTGAAAACTGTACTTTGAGAGATTTTTTGTCATCACCTCCACGTGAAATAGCGGCTTTCTCCCCACATAGACAGATAACAAATCACGGATTGTCACCAACCCAATCGGATGCCGTTCATGATCTACCACCACCACGCTTCCCACCTCTTTTTTCAAAATAAGTTCTGCTACTTTACTTAAAAGCTCATTTTTATTCACTGTTACTACATTTGTTTTCATTATAGTAGTTACCGACCTTCGCAGGAAGGGAATTTTAACTCCCTCACGAGATGAAAAACGTTGCTTTTCACGAGGGATAATCATATAAGAAATCAAGTCAAAGTAGCCCACCACTCCTGCAAGCTTTAAATCTTGAGTAATGACTGCTAATTTTGATATACGATGTTTTTTGAAAAGCATCAAGGTTTTTGATAAAAAATCATGGGGAAACACCGACACAAGCGGAGTAGTGTGCTTGAGAAATGACCCAACTGAAAAATGAAAGTCGCTTTCGTTTTTCACCGTATCTAAAAGGCGTTTTGCTGAAATAATCCCTGCAAATGTATTATTTGAGAAAACCGGCAAGTAATAAATTCGTGAATCTATGATAGTACGTGCAACTTTTCTGAGCGAAGAATTGATATCAATCCGGGGGGGATGTATCAGACAATGTTTTACCTTTGTATTTGATGGATAGGACTTAAGAATCATACAATAATACGGATTAACTAACCCCACAAATGTATCACTGTCGTCAAACACAAACGCAGAGTCATGCGATGAAGAAAAAAGAGAAAAAATATGCGAGAGAGTATCTTCAAGAGATACTTTGATAATATTTTTTGTTTTATAGACCTTTTGTATAGTCATATATAAGCCGAAACAATGTTTTGACCCCCCACCCAGTTGCGCCTTTTTCATGTATCCCCGCAACCTCGCCCTCATTGTATGATGATCCAGCAATATCAAGATGTGCCCATCGTGTGTGCGAAGATACAAATTCCTGCAAAAAAAGCGCCGCTGTGATTGATCCGCCATATCTGCTTTTTGACACGTTTTTGATATCTGCGGAAATACTTTTCATTCTCGTCAGATATGGTGCATAAAGAGGCATTTCCCAGATCTCTTCTCCTTCACGTTGAGCAGATTGCAACACACGTCTAGTAAAATCTTTATGATTACCAAAAAGTCCGGTGATCTCATCTCCTAATGCAACCATAATAGCACCAGTCAATGTCGCAAGGTCAACTATATACTCTGGCTGTATGTATTTCTCAGCATAAGAAAGTGCATCTGCCAAAACAAGCCGTCCTTCAGCGTCAGTATTGGCAACTTCAATAGTCTTACCATTTAAGGCAGTAACAATATCTCCCGGTCTGAGTGCCTTTCCCGATGGCATATTCTCACAAGCCGGAAGAATACCATAGATTTCATGCGGAAAAGAAAAAAAATGTTTCTTACAAAGCAGTGAAAAAGTATGAAAAAACCCTATC
>DATDVH010000073.1:0-8804 GCA_035290045.1 Patescibacteria group bacterium
AAACGGCAAAAGACTGAGTAATCCTGTTTGTGTTAATGCTCTCTTGATTGTGGTGTATTGACCGTAGAGATCAAGTCTTCTTTCCAGTTCACAGAGTGGTTCGGGAGGAGAGAGTTTAATAGTGGTGAATGGTGATTCGGGTGATGAAAGTGACATAATCAGATTATTTTTAAACCTTTTTGCTGAATTTGTGAAGAAAAACTATCATAAGGATTTTGAAAATCTTTCTCCGAATAGGGATGAGGTTCTATAAGATCGGAAATGCCTTCTCGCAGATTCATTAAGATCACTCTTTCTTTCTGCCTGTCTTTGCCAAATATTGGAGAAATAATACAAGTATCAATATCGCTATCAATATGCATTGTACCTTCTATTGTTGAGCCGAACACAAAAACATGCCTCACAGGAATGCCATATTTTGTTATTTTGTTGATATACCGTAGAATAATTTTTTTCATTTGCTGACGAGTCATATTGTTTTTTTCACAAAATTGTAAAAATTCTCGCAAATTTTACTCCATTTTTGCGCATAGCTTTTAGTGGCTTTTTTGTAAAATGAAAGTTTATAATCGTCATATCTTGCTTCTATATTGAACGTAGTAACCTCATTTAATTGAGTGATTATTTTGTCTGTCAAAACAATTTCTGCTTGTTTAGCTAAACGAATCAAATCATGAGTAAAAATGATTGTTTTCACCGATTGCATTATTTTAGCCTTCAGAATTTTCTCAAGCACTAAATACTAAATAAACAAACTCCAATCATAATGCTTTGACTTGAACAAATCTTTTGCGGTAATTATATCTTGATCCGACTTAAGAATCCAGTTTATCACGATTCGATTTTTCGTCATAGTCTTTTGTATGTGCATTATTATATCATACCTTGCATGTTACACGTATATCTACTACACTATCTATACATGAACCATGAAGCGCTCGCACAACAAGGATTAAACACTCATAAAGCACAGGAGCTTCTTAAAAAATACGGGTTCAATGAGATTACAGAAAAGAAAAAAAAGAGCATTTTTATCACTTTTATATCCCAATTCAATAACTTTCTCATTCTTCTCCTTATTGGAGCAGGGACATTATCACTTTTTCTTCATGAGATCATAGATAGTCTCTTTATTTTTTTTATTATTCTTCTCAATGCTTTTTTTGGAATCTATCAAGAATTTAAGGCGGAAAAATCACTTGAAGCACTCAAAGATATCACCATCACTACAACAAGAGTGATACGAAACGGAAGTGAACAGACTATCAACAGCGCATTTCTGGTACCTGGAGATATCGTGTATATAGAAGAAGGAACCAAAATCCCGGCTGACGCGCGCCTTATTCAATCACGATATCTTGAAGTTAATGAATCCTCGCTCACCGGTGAATCTCTTCCTGTTCTCAAAAATGAGATAGATGAAGAAAACAAGATGATTTTTATGGGAACTGTAGTAGCAAAAGGGCGGGGATACGCGCGCGTGGAAAAGACGGGAAACGCTACACAATTTGGTAAAATTGCACGAACACTCACCTCTATTAAAGACCAAAAAACACCTTTACAACACAAGCTGGAAATATTTTCAAAACAAATAGGTATCATTGGCATCATCGCGTCAATCTTAGTTTTTTTACTTTCATATGGACAAAACGGGAACATCTTCACCAGTTTTCTTTTTGCAGTCAGCCTTGCAGTAGCGGCAGTCCCCGAAGGATTGCCAGCGGTGATGACCATTACCTTGGCAATTGGAGTGGAACGGATGAGTAAGAAAAAAGCCATAGTACGCAAATTAAATGCTATTGAGACACTTGGATCAATCACATTGGTCGCAACAGATAAAACAGGCACCCTCACCACCAATCAGATGAGGGTAAAAAATATATGGTTTGATAATTATTCGTATACTATTGAAAACATTCCATCATCATCTCATCAAACATTTTCACAATTATTATTAAATAGTATCCTTTGTTCAACCACGTCACTCATCGTGAGAGAAGGAAAAGAATATGAAGTAGTAGGTGATCAGACAGAAGGAGCATTACTCATCCTTGCCAAACAAGCACGAAAATCAATCCATACGATACGCAATGAATGGAATATACGCGATGAAGTATCATTTGATCCAATAAAAAAAAGAATGAGCGTGGTAGCTTCATCACTCCCTGGTAATAAAAATACCTATATATTCAGCAAAGGTGCTCCAGAAAGTATCCTTTCAATCTGCACTCATATACTATCGGAAGGAAAAGAAGTATTATTCACCGTTGTTCAAAAAAAAGCGGTCAATGAATCGCTGAATTCATATACAAAAAAAGGCCTCCGTGTTATTGCTTTTTCTCATAAGCGTATTTCATCAGAAAAAGAAAAAAAACCAATCCTACTCACTCAACAGGATTGGATGCCAGATACGAAATCTGATCATACCTTCATAGGATTTGTCGGCATTGCAGACCCAGTTCGTAAAGAAGCAAGAGAAGCAGTCATAAAAGCTCATAAAGCCGGGATAAAAGTCGTCATGATTACCGGAGACAATCCACTTACCGCAAATACCATTGGAATTGAAACGGGAATTGTAAGAGAAGGAGAACCAATACTAACAGGCAAACAAATGGATACCTACTCTGATTCTGCTCTCATACCGTTGATAAAACATATCAAAATCTTCGCACGCACTTCACCCGATCATAAACATAGATTAGTCAGTCTTTTTCAAAAGATGGGCGAAGTAGTTGCAGTCACTGGAGATGGCGTGAATGATGCGCTCGCATTAAAACAAGCGAACGTCGGAGTTGCAATGGGCATGACTGGCACTGATGTGGCAAAAGAAGCATCAGACATGATTATTACCGATGACAACTTTGCCACACTGATCAATGCAATTGAAGAAGGAAGAAATATATTCAATCATCTGAAAAATGTCATTAAATATTTAATCACCTCAAACACTGCAGAGGTATTAACTATAGTACTCGGACTAATATTCAGGTTTCCTTTAGTTCTCACTGCCTTACAAATTCTTTATATCAATTTAGTCACTGATGGACTTCCTGCACTATCTCTTGCGTTTTCACCAAAAGATTCACATGTTATGTCTCAAAAACCGCGCACTTCCCTCACTATTCTTCACCGTCATGACTTGATCTACATACTTTCAATAGGATTTCTTGGAGGAGTGCTTACAGTTATTTCTTTTTCCACGGGATTTGCATTGAGTGGAATTGATACAGCACGAACCATGGCATTTACTACGTTAGTTTTTGTACAACCTCTTATTCTTGTAGATCTCTGGCTTTCTCACAGGATCATCATACGCAATATGAATTTACTGAAAAAACCCATTTTCCTTATCTCCTTTGCTTCAGCTTTTCTCATTCAGCCTTTTCTCATCTACCACCCCTTTTTCCAGCAGATTTTTAAGACTGTATCGGTTGCCACTACTCCAGTAACCATCGCATTTTTATTATCTCTTGTCATTCTTCTTCCAATTGAGATAAAAAAGATAAAAAAGTAAAAACTATAAATAAAAAATCATTTCCACGAGCTTGTAGAGTGAAATAAGCTTATTTTCTCAATTACTGGATATTTTACTGTCATTGCGAGGAGTGAAACGACGAAGCAATCCCGTTGTTAACAGATACAGTGTTTTGTTATAAACTATCTACAAAGATGTCTTTATGCAGAAATATTATTATGTTTATATTATCACCAATGCCCGTAATACAGTTTTATATACAGGAGTAACAGGACATCTTATAAGAAGAATATATCAACATAAAAATAAATTAGTCTAGTCATTCAGTAGTAAATACAATGTAAATAAATTAGTTTACTATGAAATATTTGAAGATATTAATATGGCAATAGAAAGAGAAAAACAAATTAAAGCCGGAAGTAGAAAAAAGAAAATTGAACTCATATCTCAATTGAATTCAGAGTGGAAAGAACTCTATACCTCTATTCTTTAATAACGAGATTGCCACGTCGTCTCGCCTTAAGACGGGACTCCTCGCAATGACAAATGATCATAGCGCAGTTTCACAAGAGTATTTTACATAAAAGTGTTATTAAATCAACCTTTTTAATTTTGAGTTATAACTGTGGAAAAATTAGGACTCATAAATAATTATTTGATTGATATTTCATTGATCTTATCTTTAATCCAATCAGGACAATCACTTCTTAAATCAGGAGCTAACACGTTAGATCAATGATATGGAATATATCTATTCTCAACTTCGTGAATTCTTATTAAGCTCGGAGTTCCAGTCATACGAAATTCCCACTGATCTCGCTTTAATGGAAAAACACCTTTATAAGCATATCTCATTCTAACTATAGTACCTAATGCGCTATCTGTATCAAAAGTATATGATACACTTCCAGCCCAACAATAAAACAATGTTGTTGTAGGACCTGAAATAAGATCAATAGGCGAAACAGTACCGAAGCTCCATACTGAATACGGTGGTTTAATAATTTCCACACACTTATTGAAATTGATTAATTTATCTTGCATAATTACAAAGTAAAATTAGATATTAATTTCACTTTTTTCTCCAAATTCAACTATTTATGTTACTACATCTTTATCTCCACATCAATCCCTGCGGGAAGATCAAGATGCATGAGGGAGTCAATGGTTTGATTGGTGGGATTTATGATATCAAGAAGTCTTTTATGCGTTTTTAAGCCAAAATGTTCGCGGCTGTCTTTATCGGTGAATGTTGATTTATTCACTACATAAATTTCTTTTTTAGTGGGTAAAGGAATCGGACCGACGACTGAAGCGCCTGTTTTATTCGCAGTATCCACTAATTTCGCGCATGTTTCATCAATTAACCGATGATCAAAAGATTTTAATTTTATCCTAATGCGTCCTTTTGGCATATTGTAAAAGAGCCCTGTGCTCATTAATCCCAGCAATCTTATTTCTAATACTGAAATTATGAGAAATTTTATTTTAGAACCTTCGTGACTATTCCAGCGCCTACCGTATGACCGCCTTCGCGAATAGCAAATTTTACGCCTTCTTCCATCGCGACAGGATAGATGATCTTGCCAGTAATTTTTACATTATCTCCTGGTATCACCATCTCAACTCCTTGCGGCAATGTCGCCTCACCAGTCACGTCTGTTGTGCGAAAAAAGAATTGTGGTCTATATCCCGTGAAAAAAGGAGTGTGACGACCTCCTTCTTCTTTGGTCAGCACATAAATCTCAGCCTCAAATTCAGTATGAGGGGTAACTGTCCCTGGTTTTGCAATCACTTGACCGCGTTCTACTTGATTTTTCTCAATCCCACGAAGAAGCAATCCGACATTATCTCCTGCTCGCGCTTCGTCAAGACTTTTTCTGAACATCTCAACCCCAGTGATAACTGTTTTTTGCGTAGCTTTTAGTCCTACTATCTCAATTTCTTCATTCACCTTCAAAATACCTCGCTCAACTCGCCCTGTCACGACAGTACCTCTTCCTTGAATAGTAAAAATATCCTCAATAGGCATCAAAAATGGCTTATCAATATCACGAGTCGGTTCAGGTATGTATTCGTCAATAGTTTTCATCAAAGCTTCAATGGATTTGATTGATTCTGGATCATCCTCTGTTGCTTTGAGTGCTGAACCGCGAATCACTGGGATAGTATCTCCTGGGAATTTATATTTTTTCAGAAGATCCCGCACTTCCATCTCAACCAAATCAAGAATCTCTGTATCAGATACCATATCTACCTTATTTAGAAATACAACTATTGCTGGTACATTCACCTGACGAGCAAGAAGAATATGTTCGCGAGTCTGCGGCATTGGACCATCTGGAGCAGATACGACCAAAATCGCGCCATCCATTTGCGCCGCACCAGTAATCATATTTTTGATATAATCAGCATGACCGGGAGCATCAATATGCGCATAGTGTCTTTTTTCTGTCTCGTATTCAGAATGATGAAGATTGATCGTCACTCCTCGTGCTTTTTCCTCTGGAGCCTTATCAATTTCGTCATATTTCAAATCTTTTGCCAATCCTTTTTTAGAAAGTACATGATGAATAGCTGAAGTAAGAGTGGTCTTCCCATGATCAACATGACCAATGGTGCCAATATTTAAGTGAGGTTTATTTCTCTGAAAAACTCCTTGTGCCATAGGTGATTAAAATAAATAAAATTTTTAATAAATAAAAACTCAATGAAGTAAATATATACTATCTTTACTTAAAATGCAACAGGAAAAATCAACTTGCATTTTGTCATAAATACTATTAATATAAAATGAAGTATGAGAAAAGTCAAGACATTTGTCCATGTATTTATCAATTCTCTTTTTCCATTAGCATGGTATTATAAAAAAATTCTCAAAACTCGCTTTTCTTTTTCATTAAAATATTTAATTACGCTCATAGTAATTCTTCATATTCTTTTTGGCGCTATTTTTTTTATAAAATATTCTGTCATCAATCAGTCATTGCCTCAATTGAATAAAAATCTTTTTGACATGCTCAGCAATTACCCCTCTGATCTTATCATTAGAATTAAAAACAGTCAATTAACTACCAATTATGATCATCCCTATATCATGTGGTTTAATTCAAAAAAATTCCCGACTCCTGTGCTTGCAATTGATTCATTTGCTCAGCCTGAGAAAATTAACGAGTATCGTTCATACGTCCTCCTTCATGACAATGCCATAACCATCCGAAACCCAAACAATGGGCGTATCAAATCCTATCCTCTTCCATCGCAGAATGAATATATCATCAACAAGAATCGGGTCAATCAAATGCAGAATGTGCTTCTTGATACATTTGCTATTCGTTTCACTTCAATCATAATAGCAGGGTATATTGGCATACTTATATTACTTCTTATAGTATTCATCATAGTAAAACTCCTCTATCTTTTACTTTTTTCTGTCATAATTTTTTTTATTATGCGAACTATTCTAAAAAATACTGATATACACTATAAAAAAATTGTACAAATATCTTTTCATGCAAGTACCTTACCACTTATTTTTGAATACTTAGTTATCACGTCTAAAATAGGCTTTTCATTTGAAAAAGGAGGTTTTTTTATCTCCCCATTTGGAATACTTATATGGCTTTTCTCAATAGTATACGGAGCATTTATTATCGCAGGAATTTATGAAGCATACCATAAAGAAAAACGTCATCCTCACCATCATGGTTAATATTTTTTACTCCCTAACAGTACTGAAAGCTCTTTTACAGAAGTAATATTTTTTGAAGAATAGATGGATGAAAAACCAAATCTGCGCGCTTCTTTGATAATTTTGTCTTCTCGCAATACTTTTCTTACCTCGCCTAAAAGTCCTACCTCTCCGATAAAAAGAGACTTTTGCGGTACGAGTATGTTGTGAATTGATGAGATAATAGATGCAACAATGCCACAATCTGCCGCAGTAGATCTCACTGCAACTCCTCCGACGATATTTACATAAACATCAAAATGATCAAGAGATATATGCAGATTTTTTCGTATCACTGCTAAAAGTAATAGAAGCTTATTATAGTCAATGCCCGAGGTAACACGACGAGGGATATTCAACACGCTTTCAACAACCAAACTTTCAATTTCAAAAAAAAGCGGGCGCGTCCCTTCCATTACACCCACGATCACCTTACCTGGTGCATTTTTATGCTCTGGGTCAAGAAATACGGTCGCATTATTCGCCTCACACAGTCCCTCTTCTTTCATCTCAAAAATTCCTACTTCATCGGTTGATCCAAAACGATTTTTATGTGCACGCAATATACGATATTGAGACATACGATCACCTTCAAAATACAATACACAATCAACCAAATGTTCAAGTGTTTTGGGACCTGCAATATCACCATCTTTTGTAATATGGCCAATGAGAATAACTGCCTTATGATTTTTTTTGGCAAAATCAATAAACTGCGCCGCCACTGTCTTAATTTGTGCCATACTTCCAACCACTGCGCCAGCTGTCTTTGAATAGACTGTCTGGATAGAGTCAACGACTACCACATCACATTCTTTCACTTTTGTCAAAAGGCTTTTTATAATGCCTTCAACCTGCGTTTGATCAGAAAAATGAAATGAAGAATGAGTGAGGTGTATCCGACGCGATCTTTCTTTGATCTGCGCTCCAGACTCCTCTCCAGAGATATACAGAGTACGCACCTTCTGAAGTGATTTCAAAAGAAGCGTTGATTTTCCCACTCCCGGTTCTCCTGCAAGTAAAATCACTGCCCCCTGCACTAACCCTCCGCCCAAGACTCTATCAAACTCAAATACCCCTGTTTTTTTTCTATTTAGCTCAAGCGATGAAAGAGCGTCAAGCGAGGTAAAAACTGCAGGTTTGATACCCTCTTCTTCTGATTTCTGAACTCCTTGCACCATGGTATTCCATTCGTTGCAATAAGGACACTTGCCATACCAAGAAGCGGATCCGTATCCGCATGAAGAACAGGTGAATAAAGACATATTAATAGTGATATGGTATCATATATCAAAAGATTTGAAAGATGGTTTCATATCACCACTCCTGCCAACGTAGCTCAGGGGCAGAGCAACCGTTTCATAAGCGGTCGGTCAGAGGTTCGAGTCCTCTCGTTGGCACCATTATGGAACTCATCGGTTTTTTGGAAGCCAAAATGCGGGACGCGCGAAGCGCGCGCCAAGGATTCCCGCCGAATTTCCCAAACGAATTCAGAATTTTTGGCGCGCTGGCGCGCACTAATTTTTCGCCAAGAGACAGGTTCGAGCCAAAGATTTCTTTGGCTTTGACCTTTTTAGCAAAAAGGTCATCATCAGAAGC
>DATDVH010000074.1:0-19879 GCA_035290045.1 Patescibacteria group bacterium
TTTCTGTATAGCAATTTCTTTTACAGAAAAAAGTGGTAACTTATGGGTATTTTTGGCAATTTCAAAATACGGCTTAAACGGATAATAAAGAAACGTAACTTTGATTTGATTATTATCAAAAAAAGTTAGTTCATCGCTTGAATCATTGGCTATTGTATGTATTTTGATTATGCGAGAAAGCTTTTCGGCTAAAGTTTTTGGTATTTCTTTTTGACTTAAAAAATCAAAATCAAATGATTTTCTATGAGCTATCTGTAATGATAATGCAGTTCCTCCCCCCAATATAAATCCTTGTATAGATGAAATAAGTTGTTGCAACAAGTCATTTCTTTTTTCATCGAGTATTTCTAGATGTAGATTTGAGGTACTGTTGTTCATGTATTGGTTGACGAATGTGTAAAATAAATTTTTTTATAAAATGTAATGTTTGAGGAGTATATATTTTTTTAGGATAGTGTAAAAATATATGTGTAAGCTTATTTTTTCCTATGCGAGTTTTTAATGTCTGTATATCTTCAAGAGTTCCAAGTGCAAGAATTTGATGGGTACTATCAGGTGAGTCAATATCTTTATTATTCCGATACCATATATATGACTGTTGCATAATGTAATTATACTTTATTTTTCATAGACACACATGTTTTAATTTAACTTTTTAGCCTCTGGGGTTAAACGGGTTAATGCGACGAACTAATCATCATTTTTTACTATTTTTCTCTTATTTTTTACTCTATTTTTACTACAATTATTGAGACAGTGATAATGAGTTTTTTTAGAGAGCGAGCAAACTTAATGTCATTTTTAACTGTTATAGTGCGGCTTTTTTTAGGTAAAAATAGTATAGATATTGTCAATCGCAACTTGCCGTTGAAAATATTTATATCAGCTGGTAGAATGAAGCTCTTATGACAAATAGTTATTTAGAACCGACAAATCCTGAAGAGCTTATTATCGCTGGATCGCATTTTGGACACAAGTCCTATCGACTTAATCCGCGATTTCGTAAATATGTCTATAAAATAGAAAAAGGTATTGCTATCATTGATAGTATCAAAACTGCAGAAGAACTTGATCGGGCGCGAGAATGTGTATTCAATCTCGGAAAAGAGAAAAAACAACTATTAGTCGTTGCAACAAAAAAGCAAGTAAAATCTTTATTACTTGATTTATTAAAAGAGCGCAATGTTTTTTTTCTTACCAATAAATGGATTGGTGGATTCTTGACCAATTTTGAAGAAATATCAAAAAATATACGTTATCTTAAAAAACTGAAAAAAGAACGCGATGAAGGTGGGTGGACACAATTTGTCAAACATGAACGCACTAAACTTGAGAAAAAATTAAGAGCAATGAAGCGTATTTATGAAGGGGTTGAAGAGATGATTTCTCTTCCTGATGCGCTTTTTATCATAGACAGCAAACATGAAGGCGTGGCAGTTGCCGAGGCGATCCGCATGCATATTAAAACAGTGGCACTTATTGACACCAATGGCAATCCAGATATAATAGATTGTCCCATACCAGCAAATGACGATGCGGTAGCCAGTGTTCAGTACATAGTTACGCAGATTATCACAGCTTATGACAGAGGAAGAAAATCAAAAACAGAAGAAATAAATATTAAACACTAATGACTTTTTAATATGATATCAACTATTTTTGCACTTAAAAAACTTCGTGAGGAGACGAGCGTATCGTTTTCATTATGTAAAAAGGCATTAGATCAATCAGACAATGATATTGAAAAAGCGAAAAAATTATTAAGCACATGGGGTATTGAGCAAACAGAAAGTAAATTATTGAGGAAAACCCAGCAGGGAGCATTATTTTCCTATATCCATCATAATAAAAAAATCGGGGTGCTTTTAGAACTTTTATGCGAGACTGATTTTGTCGCAATAAATAGTGAGTTTCAGCAATTGGGAAATACGCTTGCTATGCAAATCGCTTCAACAAATCCTCGTGATGTATCGTCATTACTTGAGACTCCGTATATTAAAGAAGCATCAAAGATAATTGAAGTGCTTATAAAAGAATGTATATTCAAAATAGGAGAAAATATAAAAATTGGCAAATTTGTGAGATTTGAGATTTAGTCATAATGTTTAACGAACAATCTCTCCGTGCAGATTTTAAAAAAAAAGGCTCACTAATCATTGAGTATATTAAAAATGAAATTGTGCATATACGAAGTGGTAAAGTATCGCCTTCATTCGTTGAAAAAATTATAGTCAATACATACGAGGGGACGACACAGATACCTCTTTTTCAGCTTGCAACCATCAGTGCTGATGGCCCTTTGGGATTAGTTATCAGCCCTTTTGACTATAACACAGTCAAGGATATTGAAAAAGCCTTATTGACTTCACCTCTTCATCTGAACCCGCGAGTTGAAGATAAAACAATTCGTCTTCGGCTACCACCACTTTCTGAAGAACAACGCACACAGCTCCTGAAGGTAGTATCTCAAAAAATAGAGGAAGGAAAAATGAAACTGAGAATAGCTCGTGATGAAATACGAAAAAAAGTAAAAGAAGCATTTGAGAAAAAAGAGTGTGTGGAAGATCAGAAATTCAGATTTGAAAAGGAGATTGACTCAATTACTCGTGAATGTATCGTACAATGTGATGAGATGGCAGATAAGAAAAGGCTTGAAATTATGGGAGTCTAACCTTTTTAATAGATAAAAATATATAATGAAAATTCTTGTATTTATTTTGATATTGAGTATTCTGGTGATTATCCATGAATTGGGTCATTTTCTCGTGGCTAAGAAAAACAATGTCTTTGTGGAAGAATTTGGATTTGGCATTCCTCCTCGCCTTTTTGGCAAGAAAATTGGTGAGACTTTGTATAGCATCAATGCACTTCCATTTGGCGGTTTTGTAAAAGTATTGGGAGAGGAAGAAGCAGAGCTTGATAAGAAAAAACTTTCTCCTTCGCTTTACAAGCGTACGTTTGTGTCAAAAAAACCTTTAGTGAAGGCGATGATCATTGTCGCGGGCGTTGCCGCAAATTTTTTATTAGGATGGGTTATCATCTCTTATCTTTTTACTCGTGGTGTGCCAGTACCGAGAGATGCAGTCATTGTTGAAAAAGTAGCCTCACACTCTCCTGCATACACTGCTGGAGTGAAAGCAAACGACTCTATAATACAAATGATTATTACTTCCAACAAAACCATTACTTTTCCTATACAAAAGACAGAGGATCTCATTACTCTGAGCCAAAAATATGCAGGGAGTACGATTACTCTTGTTATACTTCGGGAAGGTGTGAAGAAACATATTGCCTTAATTCCGAGAAAAAACCCCCCTGCATCTCAGGGAGCGCTTGGCATGGTTATACGTACAGATTTTTCAATAAAGAAATATCCATGGTATTCTGCTCCGTTTTTTGGATTCTATGAATCAGTCAAAATCACCAAACTCATGGTAGTTGAGATAGTTAAGATTCTTTTCAGATTATTCACTTTTCAGAAAATATCGCTTGATGTGGCAGGACCTGTCGGTATCGCTCAGATTACCGGTAAAGCAGTTGACGTCGGGTTTGACGCAGTGATGCAGTTGTTGGGGATTCTTTCGTTTAACCTCGCAATCATCAATATATTCCCCTTCCCTGCACTTGATGGAGGACGATTAGTATTTGTTTTTTATGAATGGATCACAAAAAGAAAAGTAAACCCATCTGTTGAACGGAAAGTAAATTTTGCAGGTTTTGCTCTACTCATCTCACTTATTATTTTAATTACTATAAAAGATATTTCTCGTCTTATTGTTAAATAATTATTTTGGTTTTTTGTTTCATATCATGCATTTGAAATACGATAATATTACTATTTCAGGAGGAGTTGCAGTCGGGACTACTACCTTGATGGATAATCTGCGACCATATCTTGAGCCACAGGGATGGAAGCTTACTTCAACAGGAAATATGGTTAGGGAATATATGAAAGAGAATATCATGCCGTCTGCATCTCTTGTCTCAGATGATTTTGATCGTGCAGTTGAGAAAAAGGCATATGATATCCTGAAAAATAAAAAAAAGTGGGTTATTGAGGCGTGGCTTGCAGGATTTGTTGCACGAGATTTGAAAAAAACATTTCGCATATTACTCACCTGTTCGCATGACTCTCTCCGTGTAGATCGGGTGGTTAATCGCGATAAAATCACCATGACTGATGCAAAACGGTTTATAAAAAAGCGTGAAGAAGACAATTTCCGTAAATGGAAGAAACTGTATGGGAATTATAATTTTTTTGACCCAAAATATTATACTATTGTTATTGACACCTATTCATCTGGACAGCTTGAGACAATGGGTAAAGTACTTGATGCAATAGGGTATTATAAAGCATGAGATATTCACACCTTTTTGGAAAAACAACGAGTAATGTCACTAAAAAATATGATTCAATCAGCCATGAGCTTCTAATGAAAGCCGGATATATTGATCAAGTGGCGGCGGGTATTTTCTCATTTTTACCATTGGGCAAACGTGTATTGGCTCGTATTGAATCTATCATACGAGATGAGATGAACACGATCGGCGGGCAGGAAATCGCGATGCCTGCTCTTCAACCGAAAGCAGTATGGGAAACTACTGATCGTTGGAATAGTGTTGACGATCTTTTTAAGATAAAAAGTATGTATGGTAAAGAATATGGATTAGGTCCAACTCATGAAGAGATAGTAACTCCTTTGGCGAAAAAATATGTGAAGAGCTATCGTGATTTACCCTTATATTTGTATCAAATCGCTCCTAAATTCCGCGATGAGGCACGTGCCAAGTCTGGTATTTTGCGCGGCCGCGAATTTGGTATGAAAGATTTGTATTCTTTTCATGAGAATCGGGCTGATCTTTCTTCTTTTTATACGAAAGTTACCGATGCATATTTGACTATATTTAAGCGATGTGGATTGATAGATGTGAAGATCACTGAAGCATCAGGAGGTTCATTTGCCAAAAAATACTCTCACGAATTTAATGTGATTACTCCAGCAGGAGAAGTAGATTTGATTTACTGCACTGCATGTAATTTTGCTCAAAATACTGAGATTGCCGCATTGCAAAAAGGAGATGTATGTCCTCACTGTACAAAAGGATCAGTACAGATTGATAAAGCGATTGAAATAGGAAATATTTTTGATCTCGGTACACGATTTAGCTCAGCGTTTGACCTCACATTTACTGCAAGGGATGGATCACAACAGTTTCCTATGATGGGGTGCTATGGGATTGGTACTACTCGTCTTTTGGGGACTGTAGTTGAAGTCAATCATGATGAAAAAGGTATTCTCTGGAATAGGGAAACTGCTCCATACGATTGTCACCTGATCAATTTGTCTTCTGATCAAGAAAAGCACGCTGACGCAGTATACAGAACCTTATTGGGAAAAGGATTTGAAGTATTATACGATGATCGTATTGAGATATCGTCAGGACAAAAACTCATGGTGGCAGATCTTATTGGTATTCCTATTCGTCTTATTGTCTCCGATAGGACTGGTCGTGATATTGAATGGAAAAGTCGTACGGATAAAAAAACCCGTATGATGACGGTGGCACAAGTGATAGAAAAATTATCGTTGAAAAGTTAAATCAGTATGAAAACAATCGTAACTCATATTTCTCCTGATGCTGATGCGATAACCAGTATTTGGCTTATCAGATCATTTAAGCACGGGTGGGGACATGCGCGCGTTGTATTTGTCCCTGCAGGAGCTACGTTTGACAATCAATTAGTTGATTCGTCTCAATCAATCATTCACGTGGATACTGGTTTGGGGAGATTTGATCATCATCAGTCAAATGAGAATACCTGTGCGGCACAGAAAATATTAGATTCACTGAAAAAGGAAAAAAATATAACCAAAAATATACAGGCGTTGGAGCGTATGATTGCATTTATTACTGATTGTGATCATTTCAGAGATGTATTTTTTCCCGATCCTGAGGCTGATAGATATACGTTTTTATTTGATTCTATTCTTGATGGGATGCGCATTCGTCTGCAAGATGACAGTCAATTGGTGCGTATAGGGGAAATGATGTGTGATGGAATTTTTCAGTCATTTATCAATAAGGTAAAGGCAGAAAAAGAAATAAAAAACGGATTGATTTTAGAGACCCTCTGGGGAAAAACTGTGGTGATTGAATCTGAAAATGAAGAATCAAGTCGTCTTGCGCAAAAAAAAGGTTTTGCGCTCACCATCAGAAAAAGTCCTCAAAAAGGACATCTTCGCATAAAGCTTTCTCCTCGTCATGATGGGAAAGGTCATGATTTGAGCGCTCTTTTTGAAGTATTGAAACAAAAAGATCCGTCAGCGACATGGTTTTTCCACGCGTCGGGCAATATGATCCTCAACGGTTCTACTAAGAATCCTGACGTTACTCCAACTCATCTGACTTTACCTGAGGTGGTTCAGTTGGTGAAGGCAATTCGTTGAATTACGGTTGTTTTTTCTTCAGTTACTACCTACATTTACTTTGCATTTGCAAACCAAACTATGAAGGGTATATAATAACTGCGTATGGTTTTTATTCACTGTATGAAAGGGAGGTGTGTTAATTATTATGATTGTTATAATCAAAAAAAAAGGAGAAAGCAAAGATACATTCTTTAGAAAATTTAGCCGTATGTTTAAGGGCGAGGATATCATATATGAGGTTAACAAGAAATTATTTTTCAAAAAACCATCACTTTTAAAAAAAGAAAAAATGAAGGAGCGCATGAAGCGAAGAGCGCAACAGAGAAAGCGCTTTCTATGATACTGATTTTTTCGCATTCACGGTTCAAGATTAACCGTCGAGCCATACAAAAATCAATAGGGGAAATTCTGAAAAAAGAAGGAAGAAAAGAAAAAGATAGCCTAAATATTATTTTTGTTGGAGTGCGGAAAATGCGTCAGATTGGACTCAAGCTAAAAAATGAAAAGAAGGCATATCCGGTACTTTCTTTTTCTTATTTGAATGATGAAATGCAAAAAGATTTGATTGGCGAGATTGTCATTTGTTACCCTCAAGCAGTATTGCTCGCGGCAGAACGTGAGAAACGGGTGCATGCAGTGATTATGCAACTGATTGAACATGGTGTCAGGAGTTTAAGGTAAAACTTTAACGCTAATTCGTCAAAGAAAATAACTATGAAAAATAGTAGCAAAAAAGATGAAAATTCTTTTAACGGTCTCACTCCTACAGAATGGGCATCTTTAAGTAAAAATGTTTGGGATGATGTGAGTTCTCCGAGAGAAGCTTATCATTTAGAACATGGCGCAACCTACCCTATTGCTTTGGCTGATAGAATAATCAAGATGTATTCAAAAGAAGGAGATCTTGTCTTTGACCCTTTTGTTGGCGTTGGAACTACAGTCACTAGTGCATACAGACAGAATCGATCTGGCGTAGGGATTGAACTGAGTGAAAACTTTTGTAAGATTGCAAATAATGTTTTGAATAAAGAAAAAGCTAATTTGTTTCATGATGAAAAAGGCGATCTGTTTCATATCATTTATAATGATGATTGTCGGAATTTAAAAAAATATCTAAAAGATAATACTGTTCAGCTCACTTTTACTTCACCACCCTATGCGAATTTCATCCAAAAATCACTAAGAGATAGAGAAGAGACACACAAAAAATCTCTCATAAAATATTCGAATAATTCTACCGTAAAACAATATAGTCAAAAGACGGAGGATTTTGGGAATTTAGACTATCAAAATTTTCTTAAAGAAATTAAAAAAATATTGACTGATAATTTACAGGTAACAAAGGGAAAAGGCTATAGCGTGTGGGTAGTAAAAGATTATAGAGACACAAAAAATAAAATTCCATATATCGATTTTCATTCTGATTTAGCAAGCATCGGCAAAGAAATCGGGTGGCTTTATCAGGATTTGATTATTTGGGATCAGAATGGTCAGAGGAGACTGGTGCTTTTAGGATATCCGAGTGTTTTTTACACAAATCAAAATTGCTCCTTTATTATAGTTTTTAGAAAACCATAATTATGCAAAGTCCATTATTAGAAATTTTTAATCACGAAAAAAAAGATGCGAATTATGCCTTACATAATTTTCATGCATATCCTTGCAAATTTCCCGCTTTTATTCCAAGAGAAATAATCAAAAAATACGCAAAGAAAGGCGATATAATTTGCGATCCATTTGTTGGATCAGGTACAACATTACTTGAAGCA
The DNA here is from genome assembly GCA_035290045.1 of Patescibacteria group bacterium. GTDB lineage: Bacteria > Patescibacteriota > Microgenomatia > UBA1406 > HO2-37-13b > DATDVH01. The sequence goes on from DATDVH010000074.1 coordinate 8,201, forward strand.
ACTCTTTTAGGGTATTCTTCTATCGGAAATGACATTAATCCTCTTTCATGTCTTTTGTCTAAAGTTAAGGGAAAGCCAGTAGATCAAAAATTATTGAGTAAAATAGATTTTTTTCTCGCTGGGCTATTAGAAAAGCCCAAAAAATTAAAGTCTATTAAAGAATATAACTATAAAAGTATTGAGCACTGGTTCCAGAAAAACGTTATTAAGGAACTTTCTTTTATCAAAAAAAACATTTTGAGTATCAAAGAGCAAGATTTAAGAGATTTGCTTTTAATAGTGTTGTCGTCAATAATCGTGAGAGTTTCAAACCAAGAAAGTGACACCAGATATGTCGCAGTAGGAAAAGGACTAAAGGATTTCGAAACTATAAAAATATTTATTGAAAAAGCCAAAGAGATTAAAAAAATTTACCTCGATTTTTTTAGAAAAACTAAACATAAAAAAACTAACATTAACATTTTTCAATTAGATAGCAGAGTTTTATTTGCAATTAAGGATAGTTCTGTTGATCTAATAATTACATCGCCCCCATATGCAAATACTTACGACTATTATTTATATCATAAACACAGAAAGTATTGGTTGGGTATGGATGTTAAATTCGCACAATTAAATGAAATCGGATCAAGGAGAGAATTTTCTTCGCTTAAAAAAAGCCCCAAAAAATGGGAAGAAGATATTAAAAAATGTCTTTTGGAGATGAAGCGAATAATAAAAAAAAATAAAAACATTTTTATTATCATTGGAGATTCTGTAATAAATAAAAAAATAATAAAGATGGATGCAATACTCAAAAAACTTTCTGATGATATTGGCTTAAAATATATAGATGGCGTATCTACGTTACTTTCAAAACATTCTAGAATGTTTAATCCAAGTTTCGCCTCTGCTTTTAAGAAGAAAGAGCATTTAATTTTGTTAAAAAAATAATTATGAAGAAAGAAATAAGAATATATTACGAATCATACGAACAGGCCAACCACTACATTAAACCAATTATTCAAGATAGTTTTCCAGAGATAGAGATAAGACTCATTTCCTTTTCTAAAGGAAATGCCTATATAGATGGATCTTTAATTTCTAGGATTCTTAAATTTAAGAATCCCGATATTTTGATTTCTTATATAATTGGAAGTGAGGAGATGCCATTATTTGTTATTGAATTTTCTGAATCTGTAACAACAGAAGATCATGAGTTGCAAAGATTTGATGGTTATCTTGGAGCAGTAGCAGGAAAATCTTTTTATATAAAAATTTCTCCATTCAAAAAATCACAGAGTAAGCACGGTGGAAATATTACTTTTAATGCTTTTGAGCCATACGTTCTTATTTTCAAAAAATTTGGTTTGCCGTCTTTTCATTTTGAATGGCCTTTGGAAACGCCATTTTTTGTAAAAAGAAATCCAGATTATTTTTCTTGCCCACCAGATATAGTCGATCTTAAATATTTAATAGTTGAAACGATAAGAAATGTTTTAAGTAGTTATGAAAATATAAAAAAATATGGATTGTCTAAAATTATTTTACCAAAAATAAAAAACAAATTTTTAATTGAGTGGACTAAAAAACTTGAAAGATTTGTGCTCATAGATAATTATTTTCATTTTGATAGTTCTAGATTAAAGTGGTTAAAAAAAGAAAATGCGCTTCTTTTCAAATTTAATCGCATGGGACACGCGATGGATCCAGAAAGGGGTATGATTTGGTACTATAAGTATAGATACAATAAAACGATACTATCAAGAATTATTTTTCCATCTCAAGGTGATAAAGTTTTTAAAGATAGTAAATTGAAAAGTGACTTTGATTATTTACAAGCTTTTATGATAGGTACAAGTTTGGATAAGGGCGGCATTTTTACATCCTTTTTAAAAGAAAATGGATATTTATCATCTAAATTGGTTGGAAAAGAGATAGATATTACAAAGTTCGTTTTAGAGAATTTCGGTTCATTTAACAAACAGTTATTTGCACTATTTTCTAACTCTGATAAGTTATTCATTCAAGACAAAAAAGAAAAAAATAGAATAATTTTATATTGGAGTAAGATTCAGGAATCTTTTGATGGAAGATCAAATTTAAAAATAACAGAAGTAAAAGAAAGGGATTTTATTGAAGAAGACGATGTCACCTATATTGTTGCTCACCAAGTTTTAAAGAAGAACGGTTTTATAGTTATTTCTTTGAGTTATCCTGGGGCTCAAGGTGATAGAGCTATACTTTCGCAAGCTGGTACGGGTCGTGGGCAGTCTAGAAAATATATTGATATTATTGCCTGTTATCCTAAAAAATACCTTAATCTTACAGAAAATAAGGGAATGTATAAATTGTCAAAAGTTGTTTCTGATATAAAAAAATTGAATTTTTATAGATCAGATTTGAGCCTAAAGAAAGCACTTGATAATTTAGTTGAAAAAATTTCTCCAGAGAATAAAGGACTCACAGTACTATTAAGTGTGAGTTTTTGGGTGCCAAGTGAAAACACAAATTTAAAAGGATTGCCGATAGAAAAAATAAATTTTTTTATAACAATTTCTCCAGATATGAAAAAATGGAAGATTTGGACAGGTGGCAATTTTGATATTTTTAAATACAGAGAAGGTGAGGTAAATTTAGAGAAGACTTATTATATTAAGACTAATGTGTAAATCCAGACAGGATTCATGAAACCATATGTTTTATCTTAAATATCGTCCGCAAAGTATTGGGGAGATTGATAATAAGGAAGTCAGTGTACGGATGACAACACTCTTGAATGCTACAACAATCCCCCACTCTTTTTTATTCACTGGTCCGAAGGGAACGGGTAAGACCTCTTCTGCGCGTATTTTTGCAAAGGCAGTGAATTGTGATACGAATGTATTTGCAAAAGGAAAAGGTACGATTGAACCATGTAATATCTGTCTTAATTGTCGTTCAATCACAGCAGGTAATGCTATTGATGTGGTTGAGATTGATGGAGCTTCAGCGCGTAAAATAGACGATATGCGTAACCTCATTGATTCTGTGAAGTTCATGCCTGTTGCAAATAGATACAAAGTATATATTGTTGATGAAGTGCATATGTTGACTCATGAAGCGTTTAATGCTTTTTTGAAAACTCTTGAAGAACCGCCGTCAAAGACTCTTTTTATATTAGCAACAACTGAACCTGATGCGCTTCCTTCAACTATTGTTTCCCGCTGCATACAAGTCCACTTTCACAAAGCACAGAAAAGTGAAATTGTTGCAATGCTTATGCGGATAGCACAGGGCGAGGATGTTATTGTCAACGATGAGATATGTAATGCTATTGCTTCTGCTTCAGATTATTCATTCAGAGACGGCGCCAAGATTTTTGAAGAAATAGTAGCGAGGATAAAAGACTTAAAAAAAAAGGGGAAGGCATCTCTTTCTGTTGAGGATATATACGAGATTGTTGGCGTGAGGAAAGACAACGCTCATCTTCTTGCTTTGCTTGAAAAACATGATCTAAAAAAAAGTTTTGAGTATATTGAAGCATACGCAGAAAAAGGGGGAGATTGTAAACGACTTATTGAGACGTTGCTTGATATGATGCACGAATTACTTTTGAAAAAGAGCGATTTGACGGTTGATATGAAAGTTCAATATCAATTTACTCTTTCTGAAATTACTCTCTTGATAAAATTATTGCAAGAAGCGTATACTATGATGCAGTACTCGCCTATTGAGACACTGCCTCTTGAAATTGCGATAGTAGAGTATATGAATAAATTTAAAACATTGAAAGGACAATAAGAAGGGAGTTGTTTTATGTATGTTTAATCCACTGAAGGCATTTGGAGATGTACGTCAGATGCAGCAACAGGCGCATAAAATGCAGCAACTTCTTCAACAGGAGGAAGTGGTTGTTGAAAAAAACGGCGTGAAGATAGTACTGCGAGGCGATCAACGCGTTAAAGAAGTTATGATTGATGGAGTTCTTGAGAATAGAGTGACTGACGTATTCAATGAAGCAGTAAAAAAAACGCAAGAGCTTGCGGCTCGAAAACTGATGGAGATCAATCAGAATGGTTAAAGTTAGTTACAATTGGTTTATATATATACTATGAAATTGTTTGCAGGTACGGCACATCCACAACTGGGAAAAAGCATTGCACGCGAATTGCATATGACACTTTCATCTGCTGAAGTGGTACGGTTTGGTAATTCAGAAGTGAGAGTGCGTATTGGTGATGATGTGCGTAATGAAACGTGTGTTGTTATTCAGACTACTTCAAATCCAACTGATACGAATCTGATGGAGCTTTTTTTATTCTGCGATGCCTTGAGGCGTGAGGAAGCAGATCGCATTATAGCAGTTATCCCCTATTTTGGTTATGCGAAACAAAATATTCAGCATGTAAAGGGAGATTGCGTATCGGCAAACGTGGTGGTTCGTTTTCTTGAGGCAATTGGATTTCATAAAGTATATACGTTTGATATACATGATGAAGGGACAGGTGGAGTTTTCAGTATTCCTTTTAAGAATCTGACTGCGTTTCCGCTTCTGGCAGAGTATATAAAAAACTATTTAAAAAAGAACAAGATACATACTTCTGATGTCGTATTAGTTTCTCCTGATCAAGGAGCAGTTGAAAAGGTGCGTGATTTCGGCACTGTTTTCTATGGACGGTCTGATTTTTCAGAAGCAGTGATTGAAAAGCACCGCGATCAGACGATTCCTCATAAAGCAGAACCGATTGATCTTTATGGTAATGTAAAAGATAAAATTGTAGTTATTGTTGATGATATGGTAGTGTCGGGAAGCACTCTTCTTCCCGCAGTAGATTTATGTTTGAAAAAAGGAGCGCAGGAAGTCTATGCGACTGCAGTGCATCATGATTTTACTTCAGGTGCATCATCAAAAATACAATCTTCTCAACTGAAGAAGTTTTTCACGACAGACACTATCGTTCTTGGAAAAGATGAAATATGTGAAAAATTAGTTGAGATCTCGGTAGCTTCTCTTATCGCCGATGAACTGAGACATGTATGACATCCTTACCACGTCCACTACAAAAAACAATTGAATTTTTTGAGCGATTTCCCTCAATCGGTCCAAAAACTGCACGTCGTCTTGCTTTTTTCCTTCTCAAAATCCCTCAAAAAGATCTTGAAGATTATGCAAATACGTTGATGGAGTTGAAAAAAAAGTCGTTGTATTGCGTCTCTTGTTTTAATTTAACTGAAGAAGAGAAGTGTATGATTTGTTCTGACAACAAACGAGATCAGTCAATTATCGCGGTTGTTGAGGATGTGCTTGATCTTCTTTCTATGGAGGCAGGAGAAAAATATAGAGGCGTGTATCATGTATTGCATGGTAGGATTGATCCCTTAAATTATGTAGGACCTGAAGATATTTATATTGATCAATTGATGAGACGGGTTGAGGTGTCCAATGGTCAGTTGAGAGAGATAGTACTTGCGACCAATCCAAACGTAGAGGGCGAGGCAACCGCGATGTATATAAGAAATAAATTAAAAATTAAAAATGAAAAATTAAAAATTACTCGTTTGGCGTACGGGCTTCCTATGGGCGCTGATTTGGAATATGCTGATTATATGACTCTTGAGCGTGCTATGGAAGGGCGGAGGGAGTATTAAATAAAAAAACCCGTCCCGACATTACGTCGGGGCGGTTCTGAAAACTAACTATATTCTAATAAACCTTCTTCTCTTTGTCAACAACGATAAGTTATCAATAAAAAAATACCGATGAGCTGATAATTTTAACTCCCATGATAATGTTTTTTTAGAGGAATAAACAAAAATCTGTTTTTTCTGTCGATTTAGAAGTTCTGCGAGATAAGCAAAATCACTATCACCGGAAAAAAGTACGACGGCATCAATTTTTTTCAACGAAGTCATGATATCAGCAGTTATCTCAACGTCAAAATTTGCTTTCTCTATTTTTTTGCCAAATTCATTTGTAATGATTTTCACTGGTTTTTTTATGATGGTAAATCTGATCTTCTCAAGTTTTTTTAAAAACGTTTGAGACGTTCGATCATTTTTGCGTATGCCGATATAATAGCGGATTGCTTTTATATCATATTTTTTCTCTAAATATAGCTTGACTTTACCCCAATCTAACCATATATTTATTTTCTTTTGAGCAAAATAAATATTAGATCCGTCAATGAAAGCGCATGTTTTCAGTTTCTGCATTAAACATAAGTATAACATGCTGAATACGCCGATTATATGACGCTTGAGCGCGCCATGGAAGGACGAAGGGAATATTAGCTTAACACACTAGGGGTGTATTGTGTAGCATATTGTTTTTTCTCTAATCAATTCCTCAATAACTGTTAATCGTAGACGTTCTATCGTTATCGTAATTCTACCTTTTCATATGCATAAAAATCAGCTAATAAAGCAATCTTCATCTTACTTTTTCTATTGTTTGAAAGGTATGATATTTTAGTCTTACTAACGATGACATTATTATGTAGGTGTAATCTTAAAAAACGCTTGACTTTTTTTTTAGCTTTGATAGCATTTTAGTATATGGAAAATCAAACAGTTGATTCTAATCAACACGTTTCAGATAAAACAACGCATACGCCAAACTTTTGGAGAGTTTCAACCATAATTTTATTTTTTCTACTCCTCATAATAGGAGTGGCTTATATTTTCAATGCACAAATTCAGAAACCGATAACAATTTCTTCTCAACAAATAGATACTTTACCTCAAAAACAAATTATACCAACGACTACTTCTACTCTACTAGATTCAATAGTTGAAGATAAACAACAAACTCAAACCAATGGTTTTATAGGGGGTTCGGTTGGCTACCCATCTGAAGGACTGCCTGCAGATATGGAAGTATGCGCTGTAAATAGCTATAAAAAGGAATTTTGCACGAAACCTGATTTAAAAAATGTGATATATGAATATGGCGAAAATTATCGTTTAGAAATTCCTATAGGAAATTATTATGTTTTTGCAAGAGCTTTAAGTGGAAAGTATAAAGCGTATCATACAAGTGAATCTCACAAACCCATTGTTGTCAAGGTTGTTGTCGGTAAGAAAATTCAAAATATAAATCCTAACGATTTTCAAGAATATTTTGAAGATTCAGATATACTACCAGTACAATAAAAAGCAGTAGAACGAGATTTTTCTACTAATTACACTTGTATCACCTCAACAGCGACTAATGGTTCGCGTCCCGTCTCTTTATAGAAAAGATTTTCTAAGCGTTTGATGAGAGATTGTTTTTTTTGATCCCAGTTAATTTTTTGTTCTTCTCTTATTTTCAACAATTTTTCAATCTCGCGCTCTGCTTTTTCAAAAAGCTGTTTTTCGCCTTTGCCGAATACAAACCCACGAGAGACGAATTGAGGGCGCATGATGAATTGATTATCTTGATTTACAATAAGAACTATGATGACAATGCCTTCTTGCGATAAAGTCTCTCTGTCGCGTAAGATTACATTGCCCACATCGCCTATCCCATATGCGTCAACAAAAATATTTTTTGTGGGAACAACTTCTCCTTTATATGTTTTATTCAACTCAAACCAACGGGTTTCCCCTTCTTTCATAAGAAAGGTTTGATTTTCAGAGTAATCTAATTCTTTTGCAAGCTGAAGATATTGTTGTTGATGTCGTATTGTCCCGCCGATTGGGATAAGATATTTTGGTTTGGTCAATCTCATGAGTAGTTTCAGATCCTCTTGATTGCCGTGTCCAGACGCATGGAGTTCTTCGTGAATATCTGAATAGACGATTGATGCGCCTGCCATTGATAACCGTTCAATCAGATCATAGACCTCATTTTCATATCCAGGTATCGGGTCTGATGAAAAGATGACTGTATCCCCTTTTTTTATTTTTACATTTTTATTGAGATTATTGGCAATTTTGGAGAGTGCGGAATCATATTGTCCCTGAGAGCCTGCGACAATAAGACAGATTTGATTAGGTCGGTATTTCTGTATTTCTTCTTCTTTTATGCTGTATTCATGTGGGATAGGAAGATAATTGATGTCATGTGCAAGCTTGGTATTTTGACGCATTGATCTTCCGAGGAAACATATTTTGCGATTGAATGTGATGGCTGACTCAACACACTGTCTGATACGTGATATATTACTTGAAAAAGTAGTCATATAAAAGGTGCCTTTGGTGTCTCGCATCTTATCTGTAAATGTCCTCCCGACGATCTTTTCTGAAGCGGTAAATCCGGGATTTTCAGATCCAAGAGAATCTGAAAGAAGACACAGTACTCCGTCTTTTCCTGCTTTTGCAATAGTATAGAAATCAGGCGGATTGCCATAAGGAGGTGTAAGATCGAACTTGAAATCAGATCCATGGTAGAGATTACCAACAGGAGTTTTGATCAGAATATGTGTGGTATCGGGAATTGAATGGGTAAGTTCTATGAATTGGGCGTCAAAAAGCCCCCACTGATATTCCTTATGATATGAGATAGTATTTATTTTCAATTGTAGTCCGAATTCCTTGCACTTTGCTTCAGCAAGAAGTGCGGTTAATCGGCTTGCAAAAATAGGCGGCTTCCCCAGTTTTTCGTAATGAAATCGGAGCGCGGTGATATGGTCTTCGTGTCCATGAGTGAGGAGAATGGCGCGAACTTTATCTTTTTTATCTTCAAGATAGCGGATGTCTGGTATGACAAAATCAACCCCAAAATCCGTTTCTTTTGAAAATCCAATGCCGCAGTCAACGATGATGATGTCTTTTATCGTATCATTTTCCCAGAGTTCATACACATATATGTTTTTGGTGACACCAACAATGCCACCTAACGGAACGAAATGAAGTTTATAGTGGTTCACATTAAATAAAATATAAAATATAAAAAATAAAAAGATTTGTTCGTTTATAGATTACATCGCTTGTTATAATATATAGTATGCCACAATTAAAGGAAAAAATCATGAGCAAATTAGGAGAAGTCATGGATCCAGAGCTTTTTATTTCTATTGTTGATTTAGGTTTGGTTTATAAGGTAAGCGAATCAAAAGGAGTGGTTGATATAGAAATGACCTTGACGAGTATGGGATGTCCGCTTTTTGAGACTATAGAAAACGATATCAAAAGTGCCATCAAGAAAATTGAAGGAGTGAAAGAGACTCGCGTACGATTAGTGTTTGATCCGCCATGGAGCATGGATCGGTTGACTGAACGGGCGCGGGCAGTGATGGGAATATAAAATAAGTTAAAAATCATTTATGCGTAAAGGATCTTTATTATCAGATACGTTTGAGGAGTTGGTGGAGTTGGGGAAATCAACTGTGCAAAAAACTGGAAAAGCGGTGCACGGTCTGACGGTAGGAACAGTGAAAAAAGTCGGACAATCGGTTGTTGGACAACAACCTATCAATTCATCTGAACACATCTCTCAAAATAAAGAGAAAACCAACAACCTCAATCACACGCCGCTTGATATAAGAAAAATAGAATCATCATATAAAAATGAAGATAGAGAAAAAACCGATAAAGTACGACAGAACCTGCGTCATTATCTTGATTTGCAGAAAAGCGAGGAAAAAAAAGCAGTTGATGAGCATGAAAAAGAAGAAGAGGAACGTGTACAAACAATTGCAGATGAAGAAGATAAAAAGAAAAAGGAGATGGAAGGGCGTCAGATAGAGACTCCACTTCCAAAAGGTAAGGAAAGAAAAAATATTTTTTCACCCAAAAAAGTCGCCAAACGGTCTCAAGTGGAGACGCGCGTAGGAAGTGGGAAACAATGACGGGGCGTAGGTCATCGGTAGACCGCTCGGTTCGGGACCGAGAGGTAGTGGGTTCAATTCCCACCGTCCCGACAAAGATAAAACATTTACAGATATCGCCAAAGTGTTGAATATTGGTGTTGATGATTTAATAAAGTAGTTATGAAAAAACACACTTCTTTACTGGAAAAATTATTTGATAAAAATTATCAGCTTATTGACAGGATTGATGAAATTTTTGAGTTAGATTTAGCTTTGTGGGAATATGAGGTTTTATCAAAAAAAGAATTAGTTGATAGAAGTGCTTATTCTGTTGATTTAAGTCCGTTTTGCGAGTTAATGGGCAGGGTAAAACCTTTTTAATTTTTATTTAGAAATAACAATTATGGCGACAAATCACAAACTTATACTTGGAAATTGCATGAGTATGGAAGAAATTCCTGATGGAAGCGTGCATTTGATGGTTACTTCGCCACCCTATTTTAATGCACCTTTTGACTATAAAGGATTATTTAAAAGCTATGGACAGTACCTTGGTGTATTGAGAAATTTTGCTAAAGAAACATTTAGAGTATTACAAGACGGAAGAATTTCTGTTTTAAACATTGACGATATGTTGATTGACGGCGAAAAATTTCCCATTGTTGCTGACGCGACAAAAATTTTTCAAGAAGCTGGCTTCAGATACAGAGACAGAATCATTTGGAAAAAGCCAGATGGCTATTTAAGAATTAGTCGTCGGAGCGGAGTCATTTTACAAAATCCCTATCCGATGTATTTTTATCCTGATAATCTACTAGAAAACATAATAATTTTTCAAAAGGGTAAATTTGATTATCACTCAATTTCTAAAGATGTGCGGGAAAAATCAAAAGTGGACACAAAAGAATTCCAAAAAAATAAATGGTATATGACTCTTTGGGAAATGAATAATGTAATGCCCGGCTCGCCATTAGAAAAGGGCATTGCGGCTTTTCCTGAAGAATTACCATATCGCGCAATTAAACTTTTTTCTTACAAAGGCGAAACTATATTGGACCCATTTGCCGGTAGCGGTACAACGATGAAAAAAGCGCGCGAATTAGAAAGAAATAGCATTGGCATTGAAATAAAAAAATCGCTCGTTCCAGTTATTAAGAAAAAATTAGGTTTTGATGGTGGTCAAAACACTTTTTTCACTGATCAAAACGACAAATTAGAAATTATCAGCCGTAAAGCAGGAAAATATGGACATATTAGCTAAAATCAAAGGTATAAAATATAATCCGCTTCTTTGTCGGGATTTAGAAGTTTTTGACTACAAAAATTTAGAAAGAGCACTGGCTTCTTGTGCTTCTTTTATTCTTAATATCAACAAAGAAAATAAAGTCGCTATAAGTTGGTGGGTTTCGGCTAAACGCACCCGTTCATATCCCTACACAAGAGTTTATGACACTTTGGGATTTTCTGGAAAGAAAATAACAATAATTCCAGTTGTAAAAGATGAGGGGAAAGAAGGCGACAGAGATTTTTTGCAGTGGGATACGATTTCGTTAATGAGTTTATTGGGGGTTTATGTAGTTATTGCTTATTACAGCGACGCCAAAAGAAGCACGAGATACAGGCACAAAATTACAAATCAGCGTTTTGATATTGATTACATCAGAGGACAAATTAAAAACATTCTTTCTTATCAATCGGACGCTCTACATTGGAATCTTGCTCATGTTGATAGGGTCGGACAAATCGGGGAAAAGGCGATGGAAGCTTATGCTAAAATTTCCAAAAAATTAAAAGTAGAAATGCACTCGCGGCAAACTGCAGAAAAAAGAATTATCGAACTTTTGAAGGGTAAAGATGAATTTATGAAGTTGTCGCGAATGTTGGCAGAAAAAGCCCAAAAGCGAGAACGATTAACCATTCAACCAAAAGAAAATTTATCGGGGACAAAAGCAATAATCACAATACAAAATTATTTAGGCGGTTA
>DATDVH010000075.1:0-9584 GCA_035290045.1 Patescibacteria group bacterium
TGGCGTTTAACACCAAATACAATCAACGCAGATTTCATCAGGCGTTAGGGTATAAAACACCTGCTGAATATGTTATATTACAAGTTGAAAAACAAACTCATCAACTGTATCGTATGTATAGGTCCTGAACAAAGTTTTGCAAATAGCTTTAAAAATATGATATAATACTTTTTGAAACAATAAGTTTTAACTATAGTATGAACATATATCAATTAGTTTTTATCACTGCACAGGATACAGAAGAAGCCCAAAAAAAAATCACTGAATGCGTTACCACCGAAAAGGGAGAGGTGATACACACTGAAAAATGGGGAAAGAAAGACTTTGCTTATCCTATCAAGAAAAATCCCTCAGGATATTATTTTGAATGGCATATAACAATGGATAAAGGAAAAATACCCGTATTTAAGAAAAAAATGGACTCTGATGAAAACGTGTTGAGATACCTCTTAATTAAATCAAATATAAAAAATAAAAGATAAAAAACACAATGAAAAATTTCAAATTTTTTAATAGCCATGATTTTTATATATTTTATTTTTAATTTTTTATATTTTAACTTTTAAATTGAACATATGTCATCACGATCAGTCAACAAAGTCACACTCATCGGTAATCTAACCAGAGACCCAGAATTGAAATATACACCGCAAGGTACTGCAGTCTGTAGTTTTGGTGTGGCGACAAATAGAAGCTGGACTACAGCAACAGGAGAGGTAAAAGAAGACGTGCAATACCATCGTTTAGTCGCATGGCAAAAATTGGCAGAACTATGCAATAAACTTTTATCTAAAGGTGGAAAAGTCTATCTTGAAGGCAGGATCACCTACCGCAGTTATGTAGGAAAAGATGGAATACAACGGAGCATCACCGAAATTGTCCTTGATGATTTTGTACTTTTGGATAGCGCAAGACGAGTTCAGGAAAACTCATCTCAATCACAGCCAACCATACCTCAAAAAGAGATAAAAACAACAACTGCAAATCCTACTGTATCTACCGCAATAGAAAATAAAACTGTGAAAAATCAGATGAATGAGACCATTGAACCAGATGATATACCTTTTTAAATCATATGAAAAAATGTTTTTTTTGCACGTACAAAATAACTCCGCATTTTAAGGATGTATCCAATCTTGAAAAATTTCTTACCATTCGTAAAAAAATAGTATCATCTGAAAAAAGCACAGTCTGCGCACATCATCAACGCATGTTATCCAAACAGATTAAATACGCCCGTTATCTTGCGCTTATCCCATACATCTCATATCAAAAATAGGCAAAGCACTTTTCATTTCAAATCTGCTATACTAAAATTCCATGCTTATTACCATGAGCCTCCCTAAAAATGCAGAATTGCTCGCAGAAAAAGGGAAAAAAATCACCTACCATGATCCACTGTATCGTATGCATAACGGATCAGACCACATCATAGATATTGGTCAAAAACTTTCTATATCTCCAAAACATATCTTTAACTACATGATAAAAATGGTTGGTGAAAAAGTGCGAAAAAACGAAATCATCGCACATAGAAAAAATACGTTCTCGGTCAAGAATGTACACGCAGACACCGATGGAGTCATACAAAAAATTGATCATCTCAGTGGACATATCACCATACATATTGACAAGGATGAAAATCATATAGTACAATCTTTCTTCACTGGTACCATTCAAGAAAAGGAAAATAATACGCTCACAATATATCTTGAAAAGGGACAGCGCATTGAGCTTGTAGATATCACACACGATTCGGGGGGAAAAATATTCTATTTCACTGATGAATCGCTCTATTTTAACATAAATGAAGAAGGCATAAAAAACAGAATAGTGATCATAGAATACCTTTCGCCGCATATTCAAATCAAATGTGAAGCTTTGGGCGCTCGCGGTTTTGGTTATGTGGAAAAAAAAGGACAAATCGTTTTACCTCATATGGTTTTCAAAAAAGATGATTATATAAAAATGCTTCAATCAAGACAAACATTTATTATTTGTTCTGCCTTTGAAAAAAGTGCCATACTCTATGAATGAGCTGCACAAAAAGCCAAAAATAAATTTTATCTCTGTCTTTTTCACTCTTTCTCTTGCTATTTTTCTATTCGGGATTGGGATGAAATTTGGCGAATATAAAACCAGATTAACGTTATTTCAATCACCTGCGCTTTCCTCAATACAATCAGGATTAAATCCTGACCAAAAAGAAAAAATAAAAAATATAGATTTTTCTCTTTTTTGGGCTGCATGGGACATAGTACAAGAAAAGTTTGTTGATAAAACAAAGATTGACCCTCAAAAAATGTATTATGGCGCTATCAAAGGAATGGTTTCTGCACTTGACGATCCCTACACTTTTTTCCTTAATCCTGATGAGAATAAAGAAGCAAGAGACGACTTGGGGGGGGTGTTTGAAGGCATAGGAGCACAGCTTGGCATGAAAGATGGAGTAATAGTCGTGATCGCGCCTATCAAAAACTCTCCAGCAGAGCGAGCAGGGGTTTTATCAGGAGATATTATTATGAAAGTCAATAATGAATTAACCGATACATGGGAGCTTCCTTACGCCGTATCAAAAATACGAGGACCAAAAGGAACACACGTCACATTGACCCTTCTTCGTGGAACGAAAGAACTAATCGTTGAGATTAAACGAGATAATATACAAGTTGATTCGGTTGAAGTCTCATATGATAAAAATATTGCGATTTTAAAACTCAATAAATTTGGCGATGATACCACTTCGGAATGGAAAAAAGCAGTAATTACCATCAGCAAAAAATATAACGCGCATGAGATAAAGGGGATGATTTTAGATTTACGAGATAATCCAGGAGGATATCTTGAAGGATCAGTTTTTATCGCATCAGAATTTTTACCCCAAGGTAAAATCGTAGTAACACAGGAGTACAAAACAGGTCCATCAAAAAAGTACGACGTAAAACACGCAGGAAAATTACTGACCATACCGCTTGTCGTCCTTATCAATAAAGGATCAGCATCAGCATCTGAGATTGTCGCAGGCGCACTGCACGATCATAAACGTGTACAATTAGTAGGAGAACAATCATTTGGAAAAGGATCAATACAAGAGGCTATTGATCTTAAAGATGGAGCAGGCATACATGTAACCATCGCCAAATGGATACTTCCCAATGGACAATGGATCAATCATACTGGAGTCAAACCAGATATCATCATTGAAAATAAAATTATAGAAGGAAATACATTGACTAAAGCCGAAGATTTACAGCTTGAAAAAGCAATTGAAATATTGTTACAATAAGTATATGAGGAAAACATTTTTTTTGCTTTCGGTACTTGCCTTTCTTTTTCTTATCGCATATTCATCAAATATATTTAATTTTAAGGATCTTAAAAGCACTTCATTTTTTTCAAAACCCTCCCTCCTTTCACAAAAAAATATTGAAAAACAAACCATATCAGAGGAAGAATCAGCAGTCATCAAAGCAATTGATATGGCAATCCCCTCTGTCGTTACTATTGGTATCTCAAAAACTACCACTACTCGCAATCTGTTTGAGATTGATCCTTTTAATCCTTTTTCACCATTCAATCGCATTCCACAAGAAAGCAAAAAAATAGAGCAAAATATAGGAAGCGGCTTTATCATATCAGAAGATGGATTGATTGTAACTAATAAACACGTTGTATCAGATACCGAGGCACAATATCAAATATTGACTAATGACGACAAAAAATACTCTGCAGCCAAAATCTATCGCGATCCATTAAATGATCTTGCTATCATTAAAATAGATGCTCATAGACTGAAACCATTAGATTTGGGAGAATCATCTCATCTGAAATTAGGTCAATTCGTGATTGCCATCGGCACTCCTCTTGGTGAGTTCAGAAACACCGTAACTCAAGGCATTATTTCAGGACTGGGACGAGGTATTACTGCCGGATCACCTTTTGAAAGTTATGTAGAACGACTTGACAATGTGATCCAGACTGATGCCGCCATTAGCCCGGGCAATTCTGGCGGTCCGCTCATAGGCTTAAACGGAAAAGCAATCGGCGTCAATACTGCCATATCGCAAGAAGGGCAGAATATCGGCTTTGCAATACCCATCAGTATCGTAAAAGAACTGATCAAAAACTTTAATGATGCAGGAGGAAAAATTGAACATGCGTTTTTGGGAGTGCGATATAAAATGATTGACAAACAAACTGCTATATTAAACGACGTGCCAGAAGGCGCGTATATCATATCAATCGTTGACGATTCTCCTGCCTCAAAAGCTGAATTACAAGAAGAAGATGTCATCACTGTGTTTGATGCGAAAAAAATAAGGGGAGATGACGACGAGACGCTTCAAAAACTGATAGCACAGAAAAAAGTAGGGGATACTGTAACACTCACAGTGTGGCGCAATGGAAAGACTATGAAAAAAGAGGTAACTTTGGGTAATTTTGAGTAAAAATTTTAATAATATAAGACCTTATGATAGATTTCGTCAATAACGAAATTAACACCTTACCACCACAGCAGATTGCTTCTGAAAAAAACACAACTAAATTGCCTAATGATGAAAAGCCTCCAGAAAAGAGATGGAATAAAACAATGGATCGTAGAACTTTCTTAAAAACCACGTTCGCGCTTATGGCAAGTACTTACATGAGTCGAAGTGGTAACTTAGCCCACGCCAGTAAAGAAAAAGAAGCTATTCAGCAGTCCAAAGAACAGTTTAACTATGATTACGATGTATTTGATAAAATATATATGCAGGGTGGACAATTCGATGAATGCCCAGAAATCCCCCATTCACAACTATGGTGGTTCAATGAAACAAAGGCTTCTACTGATTTTTCTAATGAGAGAGATTACATTACATCTTTATTATCTACAGGAAAAATTAACAATGAACCGTTTCTGCCGATTTTACAATGTTTTTATGTTTTTCCCATTTTGACAAAGGAAAATTCAAGGATTTCCGGTGAAGCGTTACGATCATATTTTCAGCCTAAAGGAAGTACTTTTGAAAAAATGATTCATAAACTAGGCAAACAAAAGGGACAAATTGATATTAGTAGTTCCCAAGATTTAAATGCATTATTGACCACAGCAGGTTTGAACATAAATCAAGAAGAACTAAAACGACTTATTTCTCAACAAGAGTTTAGCGTCGACAATTTAACCATGTTTGCTACAGCTTTTTTTAATAGCATGCCTTTACATCTGCTCGACTATATAGAAAGAACTGATAAAGCGGACGGAACAAGTTCTTTACATCTTCGCCTTACCGAACCTCGTTATGAACTCAATATAAAGATTAAAAAAGAATTGATTAAGGATCTCATTGGACTAAGCCTTATAGGAATAAACGTTCCTATCCCTGATGTTAATGGAACAATAAAATGGGATCAGGATGTATATATACAGTACAAAACGTTTAATGAAAAAACATCTACTGGCACCATTTCAAACCCTCTGTCTGTAGATAAAAAAACAGTTATTTTTCAGAATATCAAAGGAGCATCAATACAAATCCCTTTGAGCAGTAAAATACTTGGAACTCTTGGAACAAAAACTGCTCAAACAGTTGGTTTAATGGATGCATCCCTATCAGAGATACTAAACATGGCAAATTGGTACTTAGCATTTAACCCTGACGTATATGAAAACCAAAACGGAGAAATAGATAACATCTATATATCTGCTGGACTACCAAATAAAAAAGCAAATATCCCTATAAATAAAATGAGCATAAAAGAAATATCCTATGATGGTAAAACCACCCCCTACGTTAATTTTGGAGCAGAAATAGAATTGTTTGATAGCATAAAACCATTTCTCTATATTCATGGAAAAGAACCGACTCAGCGTATGATGAGAGCAGCAGTTATATTCAGTCCTATGTACTTAATCCAGTATGAATTAGGAACAGGCGTTCAAGAATCAGAATACAGCGATATTAAAGAAAAAACCACACTTGATCTTTCTGAAACACGAGAAAGAATAGAATTAAATATTCAAAAAATGTTTGAAAAAGTTTTTGATATCAATATAGAAAAGATGTTAAAAGGGAGTTCTGATAAACTTACTTTGAGAGTAAAATCAGGTGTATCAATACAGGATGTTGCGAGATTACGTAATTTAATTGAAATAACGATTGGTAGAAAAGGAAAAGAAGCTTCAAGAGGATATATAAAAGCTGGACTCGATGATAATGATATAAAACAATTAAAAATTCTCCTTGAGGAGTTGAAAACAGGAAATCTGACGAATCTCAATAGTATATGATCAATTTAAAAGGAGACTTGAGGAAATTTTGAGTGAATGTAAAATGCTTAACCTTAATTTTATGTATAGAAAAAAAATTTTTGCGGTTATAGGCTTCATATGGCTAATAAGCATGATGATAATTGTAACCTTATCTATTAAGTCTCATTATAAGGAAAAAATTACTTATCTGACGTCTGAAAACTTACTTCTACAATCACGCTTACAAACTATATCAAAATCAACTAAACATAATAATAAAATCTTACCACAAAATACCGTCGGCTTTACAAAAATCAATAAAGAAATTTTAATACGATATAATATAAAATATATAGAACACGTCCAAGTGGGATGGGAGTAGATAACAACATGGCAGAAGAGGTTAGTTTGGATAAAAATAATTATCAATGGCAAGAATTAGCATTATTAGATAAACCAGATAAGGAATATATAATTACTGATACAAACGTTTGGGATATGCGATTATTTCCTGATCTTAATAAGCTTATTTTTATACTGAATTATGAAACAAAAAATAGAGCCGAATATTATATTTATCTTTATAATTCTTCTTACTTGAGAAAACTATATTACACAGTTTTAGTTTACGACGCTGATAATAGACAATATGCAATTCCTGAAATATATCAAATAAGTCAGGATCAAAACTATGTATCATTGAAGTTGCACCCTTGCTGGGGTTGCACGTCTCTCAATTCAAAAATCTTACTCCTCAATATTCAAACTGCGGATTCTAAAATAATACAAGGTCCTTTTGCTTATTTTAAATTATTGAATAATGGAAAACATGCCTATAAAGAAGAAGTCGAAATAGAATGCAAAGAGATTAAGACAACACAGTATGGTCCATGTTTTGAAGAGTTGAAAAATCTACCTCTTAAATACGGGCAATTTCAATAAACCTTATTCTATAAGGTTATTGTAGATACCCACGCCCCGCTTCGCTCGGTGGCGGGGAACTCTGCTTATTTTTAGACTCACTTCCAAATGATTCTATAATAAAATAAATACGTACACGAATTAGCAAATAGAGTAAAGCAGTAACTCATAGTTTTTTACTTACAAAAACAGCGGGTCAGCCAACAATATGCTATAATTTATTCATGTCAAAGAATTTACAACCAATCCGAGGATTTCGGGACTTGTATCCACAGGAAAAAAGAATCCAAGACTATATTTTTGAAAAACTGAAAAAGGTTGCCGCTCTTTTTGGTTTTGAAGCATATGACGGGCCTCTTCTTGAGCAAATTGATCTTTATCTGGGAAAAACGTCTGAAGAACTTATAAAGAGACAAACCTTTCAGATCACTGATAAAAAAGAAAAAACACTAGTGATGCGACCTGAGATGACACCGTCTTTGGCACGCATGATCGCACAAAGAGAACAACAACTTATTTTCCCGCTTCGTCTTTTCAACCTCGGTTTACGATACCGCTACGAAGCACCGCAAAAGGGAAGAGAGAGGGAGTTTTATCAGGCTGATTTTGATATTCTAGAAAGTGAAAGTGTATTGGCTGATGTGGAGATTTTAAATGTCGTCATAGCTATTTTTCTTCAATTTGGCGCCGACGAGAAGGATTTTGTCGTATATATAAACTCACGCACCTTCATACAAAAACAATTGTATTCTTTTGGCATTGAAGAAAATAAGATAAAAAAAGTGATTGAGGTAATTGATAAAAAGGAAAAAGTAGGAAACGCAGACCTGCGTTCCCTACTGATACAATGTGAATTAAATGAAAATCAATGTAAGAAAATCATAGTATTCTTAAATACTCCAATAGATCAAAATACTTCTTATTTCAAAAAACTATTTGATATTTTGCACATGTATAACATCAGTAAATACATCAAAATCAACCCTTCAATTGTCCGCGGTCTTGATTATTATACTGGATTAGTGTTTGAGGTAAAAGAAAAAGGGGGAATGACCCGATCGCTTATGGGAGGAGGACGATATGATAATCTAATCGCTGATTTTGGCGCGTCGCGAAAGATCTCAGGCGTTGGTTTTGCGACATCAGACGTCATTTTGTGGGAATTTTTGAAAGATAAAAATCTCATTCCAGAATTAAAAACCAAATTAACAAAGGTCTTAGTGGCGGTGTTTCCGCAGGAAAAAAATGGAAAAGACAATGTAGTAGGGGACGCAGATCTGCGTCCCCTACAAAAATCTATTGCGATCGTCAATTTCTTACGCCACAATAACATTCCCAGCGAGCTTTATCCCGAAACCGACAAAAAATTAGACAAACAACTCAAATACGCCGACAAAAACAAAATTCCTTTTGTCATAATTATCGGACATGAAGAGATAAAAAATAATGTTGTTAAAATCAAAAATATGAAAACAAGAGAACAAACAACAGTAAAGCATGATGAATTGACTTTTTATTTCAAAAATGAAAATTGTTAATTCTCAATAGTAATTTTTAATTTTTAATTTTTTTATGCACATCAACCCACACACCGCCATCATTGAAGCCAATGGAGGAGTTGGAGGAGACGAGGCAAAAATATGGGCGCGAGATCTCCTCAACTCCTATATTAAATTTGCACAAAAAAAAGGATTTAAGTCGGTGTTAATAGCTGATAATGTAGTGAAAATAAAAGGAGAAAACGCATTTTCCCTTTTCAAAAATGAAACAGGAGTACACCGAGTACAACGAATTCCGGACACTGAAAGAAGGGGACGCATTCATACTTCAACCGCAGTCATACTTGTTCTTCCCGAAGTCATTCAATCAGACCACCATATCAATCAAACTGATCTTGAATGGCAGTTTTTCCGAAGCGGAGGACACGGAGGACAAAATGTCAATAAAGTCGCAACAGCCGTAAGACTACGTCATAAACCAACAGGTATAATCGTCTCATGCTCACAAGAGAGATACCAACAGGCAAATCGGCAAATCGCACTTCAACTTCTCACCGCCAAATTGTATCAACTTGAAGAGGAAAAGAAAAAGGGTGTCGTTTATTCGTATGTAAAAAACGTTGGGACTGGTGAACGAGCGGAAAAAATCCGCACGTATAATTTTCCTCAAAGTCGGCTGACTGATCATCGGATCGGAAAAAGTTTTCATAATTTGGAAGACATCATTGAACAAGGAAGATGGGAAAAAATACTCACGGGATAATTTTTTCTGGTATACTACCATCATATGGGTATTATATTCGTCAAGCTCACCATTAAAAACATCACCGATACTACCAAGCAAGTGGAACGGGAATTTCTGGTAGATTCAGGAGCTCATTATACTGTATTACCGCTTGAGATAGTAAAAAAATTAGATATAAAACCAACAT
>DATDVH010000076.1:0-2877 GCA_035290045.1 Patescibacteria group bacterium
ATAAATTCAGAGATGATAAGAGCAGTGATAATCCAAATGTAAAAAGAAACTGAATAAAAAGTATAGGAATGATAACAAAGACCATTACCCTCATGTCAATATTAAGAACAAACAAAAAAATAAATAATATAGCAGAGGCAAGGAAAAAATCAAACATTTTAGCAAAAACTGTTGAGAAAATCAGAATTTCTCTCGGAAAATACACCTGTTTAATAAGAGAAGCATTTTCTACAAGAGCGTTGGTCGAAGCAGAAATAGATGTTTCAAAGAATATCCATGGGAGTAGCCCAACAAATAAAAATACTGAATAAGGAACTCCTAGTGTTTCGAATCTCACCACATGTGAAAATACAAAACTCAAAATAAGCATCTGGAAGAGAGGATTAAGAATAATCCAAAACAAACCAAGAAAAGATTGCTTATATCTGGCTTTAATTTCTCTTGTCGTAATGTGTTTTATAAGATGCCAATATGGTATCATAGCGTTGTATTAACTTTCTTTACTATAAAGTTCTACTCCTTTTTTTATTTCACCATCATATTGAACTTCCCCGTTTTTTAAATATACTACTCGTGGGCAAAAGTGCTGAATCATCTGCATGCTGTGGCTCACAAAAATAATAGTAATACCTTTCTTCTTAAACGCTTCCATTTTCTTAAGGCACTTCTCTTGAAAATTCGTATCACCAACTGCTAAAATCTCATCTACAAGTAATATGTCTGGTTTCGAGTGTATAGCAACCGAGAAGGCCAATCTCATAAACATACCAGAAGAATATTGTTTCACAGGCATATGAATAAATGTATCATTTAATTCTGAAAAAGTAACTATCTCCTTATAACTATCCTTTACTTCCTTCTCAGTAAGTCCTAAGATCACTCCGTTAAGAAAAATATTTTCTCGTCCGGTCAATTCTGGATGAAATCCAGACCCCAGCTCAATAAGAGGGGAGACCCTACCTTTGACTGATAATTCACCCCGGGTTGGTTGAGAAACTCTAGCAATAAGTTTGAGTATTGTTGATTTTCCCGCTCCGTTTCTGCCTATGATACCAATAGTTTCCCCTTTGTTAATTGTCAAAGAGATATTCCTCAGCGCGTGAATTTTTTCTCGTATTTTGCCTCTATTGAGGATTGCTTGAGCAAGCTCTTTAAGTGTTTTTTGATAGTGAATAAAATATTCCTTATCAACCTTATCGAATACGATAGATGTCATATATGCCTTATTATAGCAGCTTTTAATAACCCATTAAGATTCCGTAATCTTTCAAAAAACAAAGAAGGAAAATGCTTTACGATATGGTTTGGAGGGAAATTCTTGATGATAATTCTCACCCAATTTTTTAGATCTTGTTTTTGTTTATATAGTCCCATTTTGGAACTCGTAGCCATGTGTATGTGCCGACATGAAGCATCAAGTGTTGGACCATAATTATAGCCCTTTTTACTAAGTCTTATAAAAAAATCAACATCTTCAAGATATGAATGAAATGATTCATCAAACATTCCGACTTTTAAAAAAATATCTCTTCGGATAAGTAGACATGTTGCTGATAGGCCATAGATGTATCTTTCAATTTGAGAGTTGAAAATTGAGAGTTGAGAATGGTACTGTGTAACTATGTTTACTTTTCCAACCCATGTATCGACCTGATAGCCAATGTTCTCGATATGATCATTCGAATAAACTATTGGTTGTGTTGCGACAAAACTCTTAGGCTTCTTTACATAGGATAGCATTTTCAGGATAGCATTTTTTTCGACTATACAATCATTATTAAGAATAAGTAAATATTTACTTTGGACCTGACGAGCACCTTGGTTAATTGCTTTAGCAAATCCTTGATTTGATGAATTTTTTATAATGCGAA
This sequence comes from Patescibacteria group bacterium, assembly GCA_035290045.1. Lineage (GTDB taxonomy): Bacteria > Patescibacteriota > Microgenomatia > UBA1406 > HO2-37-13b > DATDVH01. The sequence goes on from DATDVH010000076.1 coordinate 1,872, forward strand.
TTTTTGGATATTTCGACAGTAACATTTCCACAGTTCCGTCTGTAGAACCATTATCAACAACAACAATTTCTATGTTCAGTCCTTTAATGCACTCATCAAGCATCTCCATACCATTAAATGTTGGGATAATGGCCGTTATATCCATGCTTTTATTCTACACGATTACGTTTTTTCTGCTAGAATTAACGTATGAACGTAGCATTTGAGATCAGTCCGCTTATCACGGCCTCTGGTACCTTTGGTGATAAATCAGGGGTGTACAGGTATATGATAGGGTTGCTCGAATCATATATCCAATATTCATTGAAAAAGGACAAGGATGCAAATATAGTTCTTTTCTCTTTTAACAGAGATTTGATGAAATATCCTCTTAATCCTGATGTCATCAAGCTCGCAGAACATCCTCAGGTAACGATTTTGAACAAAATTCCTACAATTACACAGAGATCACTTTTAGAAAGTATCCGCGACACCATAATTATGGACGTTCCGGTATTACGTAGCATACTCAAAGTAATTAACAAATTACTCTCTGTAACTAAAATTAGTCATGAGCTTGAAAATCGTATTAATTTTCACGTTTATTATAATTTTTTGAATAAACAGTTTAAAAAAAAGCATATTAAAGTCGTCTTTCACTCAGATACAGGATTTTTTAATATGATAGGGTATAAAAACGTGATTACAATTTATGACCTCACTGGGGTTGCTATGACCTACTTACATCGGGACGAAACCGTTGACCTCCAAAGAAGAAAGATGCGTTTTGCTCGGCTTTACTGCGATGGAATCGTATGTATTAGTAAAAGTACAAAAAAGGATCTTTTCAATTTTTCTCCCATGTTCAGTGAAAAGAAAACTATTATATGCTACCCTGGTCTTGATAAGTCTTTTACTAAAATATACGAGAGCTCAAATGATTCCTTTGAAAGAATTAAAAAAATGCTATCGACAAAAAAATTTAATCTTGAGAAAAAGAAGTATTTTTTATACTATGGAACATTCG